>NZ_CP021425.1:5982500-6282500 GCF_002162375.1 Oleiphilus messinensis
TATCGTACTGGATTAATCTGGATTAGCCGCACATTAATCGTGCTGGCTTTAATTCTTATCTCAATCTGTAGCTGGTCTGAAGATTTTACTAGCACCAGTATCAAACCACTGATCATCAGCTCAGTTTTTGCCTTCTGCAGCGACTTTATTTACACGAGACCGAGTTTTATCGTGTTTTGTGAGTACTTTTATCTGATGAAACGAAACTAAGTATAATTTTTAATACCAGTCAACACTCCATGTCCACCAGAGCCTGATTTGCCGAACGACATATCAGGCCATCATTGGATAAGCTCGCTAGCCTATCAACAATAATTCGCAAACTTCATTTCTCGATCATTGTAATCGACCGGCATCATAGGTAATCGAATATACGCCTTGATGATTGAAGTCGTTCTCTGCTTTCGTGCAACTACAGTACCTTCTCTGCTACCCGCCGCGTTTGTATTACCTTCTATCGTTGAGATCAGAGAGCCTTTGTTTTCCGTCACAATTCCGATATGTGAGAAAGTAAATACAACAATATCTCCCCGCATGGCTTTGGTAAATGTATCTTTTGGGGTAAACACCAAACAGTTTTTACGGGTTGCCCACTCATTTAGAAAACGCTGTACTGAAGGTTCTCTCGGCGGGATGAGTGAAGCATAGTAGGGAGACTGCGAACATAACTTCTGAACACAAAGTGAAACGAAAGCAGCACACCACGGATAACCATCCGTCCTGCCATTGATAACTAAATCATCTGCCTTGAATATCTCCAACATTTTGGGACTATTACCGGCTAGATTATTACCCGTTTCAGTGGTTCCGATATATTGTTCGGCAATGTCGGCCAATAAATGCTGAGGAAGCGAGTTTGAAAAATGAGGCAATGTTGCCTGAGACAATGCAAACCAAGTTCCACGTCCGACAATACCGTCAACAGATAGCTTAGCCTCAACTTGAAATCGCTTGACGGCTGCCACTGTCTGCGCGCCAAAGTCACCATCAACACTCAGGTTTGGTGAAGGTGAGAGCAATCGATTCAAGAGCTTTTGTAAGGTCATCACGTCAGCGCCACGGGAGCCTTTTCTGATCGTTTTTTTCTGGGTCATACTGGTCCTTCCTTGAACATGGGTCTATTTTTTCAGTCGATAATATATCCATAAATCTGAAGGGAGGCCTTCAACATTGGAAGACGACTCCAACAACAATACACCACCAACCACAAACTGCCCAGTTAAACCGGTGGCACTAAGGCGACCATCCTTCACGCAAAGGACATTGTATTGTTGAGTTTGAACCGGCAATCCGGGTTCAAAAAAACTACGAATAAGTGACGACTCACCATTGGTGGTACTCAATTTAACTGAAGCTGTCGCCCCACCAATTTCGGCATCAAACTCACTGCCTGATTGAGTATTTATAAATTCAAACGAGGTGCTGTCGACCACGTCAGTTCCCACCAAAATGCTTGATGTGGAAACGATGCTGGTCGCGTAAGAGGCTTCACAATGCCCATTTGATTGCTCAGCGGATACGCTTTGAGGGGTAAATGTACATGCAGGTATAAGTAAAGCAATTGAAGCCAGACTTACAAATTTTCGAAGACTATCCATATCTGTTTATCTCTATCCAACCAGCCATGAATTTCGGCTCGGATTTGTAGTATAAAGATAATTCAACCAGTTGCAATTACTCATGCGTTGACAGGTTTGGAATCAATTGAGGCGACAATTATCCTGACACAGGGAGAAATGGTGAACCATTATTCAATAGCGGCAATCGGTTTTTTTACTGCAACGTTCACTATTGCTGGTGAAAAAAACAGCAGCCCGGTTATACCGGTTTCAATTAATAGTGTGGAAACCCATCAGATAAGCGAAAACCTGGTTCGCATAATTCAATACAACATGGAGCTGGAACCAAAGCTTGATATCGAAATGTTTACTGCCCCGGGGATGGATTTCAAACAACTTCAATCTATTCAAGAGATTGACTTGGGAAAAGAAAAGATCAATTTTGCAAACTCCAGTGGTACCTATATCGAAGGGATTTCAGTTGAAGATACAATGATTCACTTTGATATTGATCATTACTATCTTGAGGGCGGGAGCATCGCTATAAGCTGTCAGATTAAAGTTGCGCAGGAAATTGGAACACCAAAGTGCGTGGAAAAAGAATAGTCGCAATTAATATCGGGGCCAACCCTGGCCCCTAATTTTTCACCGCTGTGGGTGCTTTACCGGTCAATCTCACCATATCATTCATCACGGAATCGAGGCCGCCATAAACACTGATGTGATCGATTTTTTCAACCACTTTCTCCAGAGTTTCAAGTTCCTTGAGACGCAGGAGGGTGGCGTTGTTTTCCATCATTTTTGCCGTGTTGCTCAGGGAGCGTGTCGCGGCGGTTTCTTCCCGACGTTTGATCAGGTTTGCTTCTGCCGCTTTTTGCGCCTGTACAACCTGATTCAGGATTTCTTTCATTTCACCGGGCAGGATGATGTCCTTCACCCCCACTCGATCCAGAAAGATTCCGTAGTCTTTCAGTGATGCGTGGCACTCGTCATAGATGACGCTGGAAACAACATTTTTGTCGCTCAGAAGTTCATCCAGTGTCCGTGTACCAATCACTTCCCTCAGCGCAAGCTGCAGGCGTTTGTAGATGTAGTCCCCTACATTTTTCAGTTTTTGCGCAGCAACTTCCACATCCACCAATTGATAAACGGCATTCAAATTAACCCGCAGGCTCACCCGGTCTTTCGTCAGAATTTCCTGACCGGAAATTTCCACCATTTGCAGTTTCAAATCGTATAACTGCACTTGCAGATCGCGGTTGAACAACCAGTAGCCGTAACGTCCTGGTTTCAGAGTCTGGATCCATTTTCCATTCTCATACAACAGCCCCACATAGCCATCCGGAACCAGCGCATTCAGGATCGTTTCAGCTCTCGCCGTACGATTCATCCCGGCACGGAGCAAGTGTGAAAGCATGGGTTCTGCAATTGGCTGCAACACATCCAGCGAAAAGACTTTGACTTCCAGATTCAAACTATCCTTCCAGGTAACCAGACGCTCGCCGGGTTGCAGCAGCTGTTGAATTTTGTTGTCGAGATAAACGACACCGACTTCATTTTCCTGCATCATGACGCTATCAACATGGTTGGCAAATTCTTCTTTTTGCAACAACACGTCCAGCAACTCATGGGTAATACCAGAGCGCGTTACCGCCACAGAGAAAAATGAAAGCTTTTGCCCCATATCCCAGAAACGGTAAGTACCCGGTGTCAGAACCTGTTGAAATTGTCTTTCCCTGTACATCAGTACGCGTTCATTATCTGCGACCAGTACTTTTCGTGTCATGCCGAACATGGCGTTACTCCTTGATTACACGAAGCTCAATCATTGCTTCTATTTCAAATAAAACGGGTGAGGGGTAGCAGGGTCAACCGACATGCTTGAACGCCCTCTGATGATCCTCCCGATCTACTGCTTGGATCAACTTGCGGGACAGTTCCGCAGGGGCTCTACAACTCCCCCATTTGAAACACATTCCGTTATGCCAGGCGTAGCCTGATACGCTGCTCACCCGCGTTGGTACTACTGGCCGGACACGCAACCAACAACTTTGGTGCCCGGAATTCATACCGCTTTTGGGGCAAAGCCCCGTTCTCGTTAATGAGTCTAGGGAGTCGAACCCTAACCTTTCGGTTTACCGTGGCTTGTACAGGAGTTGAACCTGTGACCTATCAGTTATGAGCTGACTGCTCTATCCAACTGAGCTAACAAGCAAGTGGTCGTGGAAGGACCATGCGAATACGTTTTGGCGGTACATCCGGTTTCAGAGAAACTGATGCCGGGCTGGGCTGTGAACCAGCACCCAGGGCCGTTTTGCATTCAACAGGGTTATTTCAAGAGCGGTGCCAATTCATCAATTCCTATCTGAAAATAGTTTTTATTAGCTTATTTTCAATTAGTTAAGATAATATTTGAGTTGGTCATGGGAATTCTGAAGCGGTAAATTACTGATAAAAAGTTATCAATCTGGATATAATTTTATCTAAAACGATTAATACATTTAGAGCACGTTCCATTCTCGAGTTCTCCTGCCAAATTTAATAGTCCAGCGCTACGCTTAATGATTGCCGCCCTTGGAGATGCCAGCCAATTTGCAAATGGGTGGCAAATATCCGCGTGGCTTGGATTGACACTAAAACCAGTTGAGTGGATGCCTTCAACGAGTTACCGCTCGATTCATGATGCAAAACGGAATGTGAGTTACTTCCTGATGAATTATTACAACTGGTAAAGACCGCATCAGTTCAATGATGGGCTACCACCGGTAAGCGCTGAAAAATTCGCTCAAAAAGTGTCCGGGTTTTATTGGCCACTACAAAGAGCTTATTGATGATTACCGGAAGAAACGTATGTTTCGGGCTCAAATGGATGGTTTTTTGGACATAGAGTCGCTTGAAGCGACTCTAACGGATATAAACACAACTAAACCAAGCAGAGATGACTAGCAGTGCCTGTCCCGGATTTACCCAGTCTCCGCTATTCTCGTTTCATATTGATCAGAGTAAAATCAATCTGCCTCTAAGTTTCAAGCCCCTTTAACTTTCAAAAGAGTATTTATTACATCCTCTGACGAACCAATATTTCTTGCATACTCAAGCACGCTTCTGCCATCATCATTTTTTGAATTTACACGTGCCCCAGATCTTATTAACAACTCTAAAACCTTTGGATTGCCGCCTATTACTCCGTTGAATATAGGTGAACATCCATTGTCTCCTTTTGCGTTAACATCCGCTCCTGCATCTATTAAAATCCTCGCTGATTCGAGATCCCCCCACGAACAAACCGTATGTAATGGAGTATCATCCATGAGGTTTACACAATTGACTCCATTCAACTCGATGCCAAACCAAGATGCTGTATCTGAACAGCGTGCAAGTACACTGCTTAAGTCATTTTTCATAACTAAAAACACTCCTGCTTACAGTTTCGCTTAATATCTTCCACTGCATTGATTATTCGCTGCTTCACTTGTTGCAACTGACCCTGATGTTTGTTCCAAGCAGAACTTCCAGACTCATCCCATTTATCTGACCAATTCTTCCGTAAGTCGTAACAAAGTTGAGCTTGATCTCGTTTTCTTTCTGCGTCTATACAAGGGTCGCCACTTGGAGGAGGTGGTGGCTGGTCACATATTTTGTGATACCTAGCATGCTGAGCATCCTTTCGTGCCGAATCTCCTGGCATGAGCGCAAGAGCTGCTATCCCTATACCGGCAGCAACATCCATAGGGCCAGGCACAGGAGAGTCAGACAATGCTAAAGCGATAGCAGCTTCAGCATCTAATCCATAAGGATCGACATAAATTACCGGGTTTTGATTTGCGTACCCATAAGTATTGATCCCGCCCCCTAGGCCAACAGGATCACTTTGCAAATACCGGCCTAACGTGGGATCGTAATCCCGATAGTAATTGTAGTAATACCCGGTCTCCCGATCATGATATTGCCCAGGAAAGCGAATATCCTGTCCGATGGTGTTGACCACTTCGGTGACTTCGCCGAAGGGGGTGTATTCGCCTTTCCACACCACATTTTGATTTTGATCTGTAAGCACCTGAAGGGTACCCAGGTGGTCTGTGTGGACGAAGTAGAGTTTGATTCAGCATGCGCTAATCCGCATCACCCACCGACTCTTAGTTCTCGGACTAATTAGGCAGAGTGTCTTACCCTGTGGTTAGAAAAGATTAAGCAAAATTAAAGCGCACCCGATCGCCTATTTCTAAATCAAGAGCATCCAAATTGTCTTTCACCTTTAAGTCACCATCGATAGAGAAACAATTAATCCGACAAAGATTGTTAAATACTTCCAATTCTGCTTGGAAACAAAATCCTTCTTTAAATTCGGATGCCAAGAGTAATTTATCGTTTAATAAGACTTCTGTTCTGATGACTTGTACAGGATGAACTATACGCTTGTCTCCTTGACTTAGCTCTAAAGGAACATCAGAAGGTAAAATATTTGGTGGGCCTATCGTAATATCCAAAAAATCACCTTTCTGAAAGTTTTCATGAATCCACATTCCACCTCTTCCATCAACTAACTTAAATGAGCAGGCAAAATTCACTGATCTGTCGGCATTGCTGATCAAAAGAGCTTTTAAGCTACCACTTGGCCCAGTGACTAGAACCTGCTCATCAAATTTACTGGACGAAACTATAAAGGAGTTGATCACTCAATGGCTCCAGGGGTTTACTGTCGGAACTTTTGGTAGATTGGGATTAGTTTTATTAAATTCGTTCACTTTCCTGTTGTGCTGTTTAACATAATCCAAATAATTTTTGTTGCCGTGATCTTTATTGAATACATCCGGTCCTTTTTTCAAGTAATCGCTAATTTCATTCAATTCTTTGGCTTGGATGTCTACATCACCAAGGTGCCTTTTCAGGATGTCATCGAGAGCGTTGTATGGAATATCGCTCGCTCCAAAGGGATCATTTGCGGCTTCGTCGCTATATATTTTTCTTAAGTCCGGACAATGGTTCAGTTTTGGAAGCTTAAATTTCCATGGGCCGGGAAATATGTCTATCGGATTAATTGCATCAGGATGGTCAGGAACTGGATCTTGCGGCAATCCTGCAACAGTTAATAATGCTCCAGCCCCCCACAACAATAGCACTGGTACGGCTTCGCCAGTTGGATCTGTATACTTAACAGGGTTTTGAAATGTATATCCATAGGTATTTAGACCCCCAGCCAACCCAATAGGATCACTTTGCAAATACCGCCCTACTCAGAAGTCGGTTAGAATTCTGATCCAAATAACAAATCAATCATTATTCCAAAGCCACCCAATGCAAGCAGCCACAACAATACAACCGGTGCTTGCATAAATCAGTAACACATCACCAATTAGACCTGCCCAGTAAGTGCCACCAATCACTAAAACGATGCCAAATAAAATTCTGTAGAGTGTTGCAGCCTTCAAAATTTAGTAACCACAAGCAAAGTTTGGATTACTTGACCTGCAACTGAATGCACACGCAGCTGTTGATAGTCCTACATAACCAGCTGAAGCTGCACCACACATTTTCCCAGCCCCTTGTGAGATTAGACCTGAATTCTCACCAACAAATAACGCTGCACCTCCCCAACTTAGCTCTGCAGTATTAGTGGCGCCCATACATGCAGTCAAGCATGAGTAATAAGAATCTTCACACCGCCAATCATGTTTCGAGCCAGTTCCATTATTCATTGCACACTCCGCAGTAGCACACTCTTTTCTGTTATCTGTATCGCCACTGTTGCACATCGCTCCATTTGGTAACCCCATTTCTGCTGGACACGGCTCAGGCTTCAACCCTCGGCCTTTGTGGATCACTATAGATAAGGGGGGGTTCCTAAAACATAAGTATTAATCCCCCCCGCCAACCCAATAGGATCACTTTGCAATTACAGTCCGCCTAGGCGAAATTCTAGCTATATCTGGCTACAATCCCAACGCATTCAATTACTTAAAAACCTCAAAACCCAACATTCTTTCACTCTAGCAGCTCACAATCCCCGACGCACTTTTTCCCTTAACTTTTATCATCGTCCGACTTGGTTTTTGCTCTTACGAACATGATTAAACAGACACTATTTGTCACTGTCGCGATATTCTCAATCCCAACCATTCTTATTAATTCGATTATTTGTTCCATTATTCCTGTCCCCTTTTTTTAGACGACCCTTATTCTGTAGTCTGCTCAGATAATGCAAACAAGTAACCTGACCATAGGTTTGGGCAGGTTAAATTTGGGCTTGCATCTGCTGACATTTTGATAAAGTCTGCCTAGCGGATCATTAGTTAAAGGGTCATCGGTCGGTGACCCTTTAACTCTTATAAGGAATAACGTGGGGGATTTAGGGCTTTTCTGAAGGGAAACAGGAGGCCAAAACCTCCTGATATTTAGTTAAGACTGGATAAGATGGAAGTAATGTTGAAAGATTTTGATGTAACGCTGCCAGCTATCTAACCGCTCCCAGGCTTCAATGACGGTATAACCTGCCGGTAAAAACTCCATGCGGTCGAGTACAAAGGCTGCCGCTATTTGTTCTCCGGTACTGGCTCCCCTGCTGCCACGGTTTTGTAGTTCGTTTGCCACATCGATGATCTTTTCAATTTCCCATTTCATTTTATTCACTCCTGTTAGTTTTATCGTTCGGGATCAAACCCGCTTCCGCTGTTGTATTGAGCCAGCAGCATCGCGCGCAGCCCCGTCAAGGGGGCTTTTCAGCGTAGCGGCCCTTGACGGGGCGAGCACGGTGCCACAATGCGCGAGCAACAGAGGGAGCCTTTAACGAAGCCGGGTACCCCTGCCCCCCAGCGGGGGCAAGGGGAGAAACAAAGGTTTTAAAGTGCGCTTGCGCCAGCCTTAGTTGTTCCCCTTGGGGCTAGGGGTAAACAAACCACCGCGGAGCTACGACATCCGAACGCCAATACGCGTGAATGGGCTGGCACCAAGGCCAGTTTAATACGGCACTATTGGCCCACTTTTTAGCCGCCTTTAAGCAGGGCAAGCGTATTGGTGGGCGGGGGAGGAGCGGGAGAGGTGGAAGCTGCGCGCTCTATTGGCTTACCTGCAGCGACATCGTGATCAAGAAGGAACAGGAAGGCTAGGGGCGCTCTGTGATTGAGCAATTGGCAAAGTATTTATCGAGCGAATTCCCTGGTGTGCAGGGCTTTTCCGCGCGGAATTTATGGCGGATGCGGGCATTTTACCAAGCTTATCCCAAAGCGCCTGAATTTCTGCCACAAGCTGTGGCAGAAACCGGGACAGAACCCAGTCTACCCGCCCAAATCACGCTATCACCCTGGGGACACCTGATCACCTTGATCGAGAAGGTCAAAGTCCCAGTCGTTCGACAATGGTACGCCCAAGCCGCTCTGGAATACCGTTGGTTTGGGGCCATACTGGTCCATCAGATCGAATCACGGCTATATGACCGGCATGGCAATGCAGTCACCAACTTTACACATACTTTATATCGACCTCCTGTTTTATCACCTCAAGCTACGCTGCTATGTCGTGATTGATCTCAAGATACAGGACTTCAAGCCAGAGTTTGCCGGCAAGATGAACTTTTATCTGTCCGCTGTGGATGATTTGTTACGGCACCCAACCGACAACCCAGCATATGCTTGGTTCTATGTAAATCCAACAACCGCATCGTGGCCGAGTATGCCCTGCGGGATGTGAACAAGCCGGTGGGCGTGGCCACCTATTTGACTGAGGCTTGCCGGACGCATTGCGTTCCAGTTTGCCAGATATTGAGTCATTGGAGGCCACGCTGGCGAAGACTGATAAACCGAAATAGACATAAGTGCCTGTCCCCACTGGTTTGTTTGCGTTCTTATTTTTTTCTCATTAAGAAAAGATTATACAAAACCAGAATCACAATAATCACAGGCCATGATACTAAGAACACAGTATAAGCCATGCTCCCTGGTGTCCACCCATCTACATAGTTTCTCTCGTAAACCAACATCAGCAACCAATCTACCGGATACACTATTATGCCTGGAGCAACTATAACTAATAAATACACAACAACCAGAGTAAAAAGAAGCCTTCTGGGGAACTTTCTTTTATTCATGGAATCGGTACCGTTGGACTGACATTCCGTAAATTATTCCGGTTCAAATAATACGCTGAATCTATTTGATTCTTCAGATTATTTGAGTAAGAAATACCGCCCCCAGAAAGATTACCTATGTCTGGTAAACCAGCTCCACCCGCGTTTAGAACTCCAGTTGCAGCGTCAACACAATTTCCCCATGATCCCCTGTATTTGTCATTGTTTAACTGATTCTTTGCTTGTCTATCGGCAGCAGCTTCATTGGGTAAATCTACATAAACAGCATAATCGGGAGGACGGCCATATAAATCAACATCTTGATCATAGGAGCGATACTTAGAGTCAAACGGGTTCGCTCCTTGCTTGTCGGGATGATGACTAACATAAGTTCCATCATTTGTAAGAACCGCTGCATGCCCGTAAGCAGAATCATAGTTATTCCCCGAAGCGTTAGTGTAGCGCCCAGGCTTCCAAACATACAATGTGGCTAAACCATGTGGGTCAATATTGGTCAATGGATTTTGGAGAACATATCCATAAGTATTCAGACCGCCTCGCAAGCCAACAGGATCACTTTGAAAATATCTTCCTAACGTGGGATCGTAATCCCGATAGTAATTGTAGTAATACCCAGTCTCCCGATCATGGTATTGACCGGGAAAGCGAATATCCTGTCCGATGGTATTGACCACTTCGGTGACTTCGCCGAAGGGGGTGTATTCACCTTTCCAAACCACATTTTGATTTTGATCTGTAAGGACCTGAGGGGTACCCAGGTGGTCGGTGTGGACGAAGTAGAGTTTTGATTCAGCATTCGCGGTGCCGGACAGCATGGCTAAGGAAACAGTCAGCAGGCAGGCGATGTTTTGTAAGATGTCTTTCAGATTTTTCATGACAATGTCCTTATTGTGCCAAGGCTAATATTTCTGCGGAATTCAGGCTGCTGCCGTCGGCAAACTCAATAAATTCAATACGGTAGACTGTATAAATAACGGCGTGCAATATCGTAATACGATCTCCACTAAGTTCCCCTTGCGCGTCCAGTAAATCTATCTGGATATGTGCGCCGACCTTACTAAACACCAATTGTTCAGGTGTGATCCCTTCACCGAATACGATTTTATCAGTTTGCCCCCGGTAATTATCGTTGTCACGAATGGTGTCAATGCCATCCCCCCGTTCAAAGTAGTAGGTATCAGCACTCGCAAATTCAATCAGGGTGCCATCACCCGGGCCACCGGTAATTTGCTGGCAAGGTGAACTTTTATTTGTCCGCTGTGGATGATTTGTTACGGCACCCAACCGACACCCCAGCATAGGCTTGATTCTATGTAAATCCAACAACCGCATCGTGGCCGAGTATGCCTTGCGGGATGTGAACAAGCCGGTGGGTTGGCCACCTATTTGACTGAGGCCTTGCCGGATATTGAGTTGTTGGAGGCCACGCTGGCGAAGACTGATAAACCGAAAGAGACATAAGTGCCTGTCCCCATTGTCTTGCGTCAAGAATTATGTTGATGCGTTTTACGCATTACGTTACATTCGCTATAAATACTTATGTCAAGGCGTACTCCGAACATAGGCATGCACATACCACTTATTGAGAAGCTGATACAACTCAGCGATATTCTGGGAGTTTCGCTGGATTATCTGGTAACCGGCAACAAACCAACGGCTAAGGAGGTTATTCGCTATGACGATTCCAGAGCAAAACGCGCAGTCCTTGTTGGAGAAGATTCAATCATTACCGCTTGATCGTATCGCAGAAGAGGAAGACTTCGTGGATTTTTTAAAGGAACGGGCCAAGTCGCACACAACCACCCATCAAGACGTATTGGATTTTCCAGTGGACGACCTCGGCCCCTGGCCGGAGGGATTGAGCTTACGCAGAGAAGATATGTATGGCGATGACGGACGTTAAACCGCTATTCATAGATACCAACATCGTCGCCACCATGCTGGCTTATGGTATTCCCTCTGTGCTGACGCACAACAGTGCGGATTTTAAACGCTTCGAGTCCATCATTAAAATTGAGGGAATTGGCCCATAACACAAAGCCCAGCCAAGTGCTGGGCTTTTCAAACAGCGGTGTAGCAATTACATAAGCAGGATAGTAACAGGCAGTATCGGGAGTCAGCCAAATTAAACCATTCGACTCGTTCACTATTTCCAAGAGATCGGGTCAAGCTTGCGCACGCTTGCATTGATCACAAATGCAGTCCAGTTCCAGCTGGGAGTTCAGGAGATGGTAACCTGCTTCTTCAACGTTAACCTGAAGTGTCTTCACGATCTCACTGGAAATGGCAATTTCCTTTACGCGCCGACATTGACGACAAATCAGGAATTGCGGTACTTGATGATCATGGCGACAGAGTATGTGGGAACAAGCGACAAACTTGTTCTCCGAAGAGAGTTTGTGCACTAACTGCTCGGAAATGAGAAAATCGAGAATACGATAAGCGGACATGGGCGGCATTGACTTCTCCGCATTCGCATTATAGCGATCTACAATTTCGTATGCGGAAAGCGGGCCCTGTGTATCAACCAGTATTGACAATATTTGCGCACGCTTCTCAGTCAGTCGACTACCACTCTTCGTGCATTTTTCAGCTGCACGTTTGATTACTTCTTGGGTGTGCTCCATCGTTTTGTTTCACTTTGTTCTCAGGATTCTGAGCGCTATTGTAGCAACCTTTACGCAATCACACAGTCCCTGATAAAAATTGACTTCGATTGCGCTGGTTTTGCAGCAATAGCGTTACACTCACGCTGATCAGCACGATAGCGACCACAACTACCGCACCAGCCGGCCAGTCGAAGATTGCAGACCCGCACAGCCCGGCAACATGGCCGGTAAAACTGACAACAATCGCCAAGGCGGTCCGGGATCCGCGCAGATGACATAACAACAGCGGGGCAACAATCAGGGTTGCAAACACGACGTAAATACCCGCCAAATCCACGGCCAGTGTCACCACCAAAGCAAATAGCGGCAAAAACAGTTTAGCGCGCAATTGCGGAACACCAATGCCACACCATAGCAGCACCAGAACTGCGGAGAGTACAAGGGGGATAAGATGTTGTTTGGAAGTCCACAGCAAATCACCGTTCATCGCCGTTGCTAACAGTTGTGCGCCGTGAGGATCCTGACTGACCACCAGCGTTGACAGGCTGGCAGCAAACACGTAGAGAATACCGATCATGGCTTCCCGGTATGCGGGCACCGCTCGTACAATTATTTTGATGCCGAAGGCACAAATCAGGGCGGAAAGCAGCCCAAGCACGGGCAGTGGCTGAATAAGCGACAGCCAGTGGGCAGACCATTGGCTTTGCACAATTACACCTAACGCTGCCCACTGTGCGATAGCGATGTCAGCAAACACCACACCGCGCGTTAATACCTGTCGTCCGAGTGGTACCAATGCAATACACAACAACAAACTGGCGGTGCAAGGCAGCCAGAGCCAGAGCATTGTCGTAATCATCTGCTGTCTTGCTCTCTCGCCTTGAACAGCTGTTCAACAATAACCGTGATCAGCTCATCCAACTGGTCTGTATCCGCTTGTGTTGTGACTGTACCGGGTACCACCGTCACCGCAATGCCAGCCCGAGACGACAACCATTGCGCAGGCTGCGGATCCTGATGTTGCGCAATAAGAATGGTTGCGGTGGTGCTCAGATTCGGACTCTCCAGAAGCTGATTCAAATGGCGAACACTGGGCGGCAATCCGGGCTTCGGCTCCAGGTCGATTGCGACCTTCACTCCCAAATAGTGCAACAAATAATGGAATGCAGAGTGCTGCACAACAACCGACATTCCGGCCAGCTTGCTACGGGCCTGTTTCCATCGGATTTGCGCCTTGTTCCAACGAACTTTCCATTGCAGATGACGCAGGGCAATACGATTCGCCTCTTCGGGCTGCAACGAAACCAGACGATCAACAAGCCCTTGCATAATGGCCGGAATTGAATCGGGATCCAGCTGGATATGGGGATTCCCCTCCGGGTGAACGTCTCCCATACTGCGATCAACATGGTCATGGGGTTGATGCAATTCCGCCAATTTCGCGGCATAGAAAACCCCGGTTTCCGGATGATTTAACTGCGGATTTGCCGCACTGGCCAGAAGCGCAGGTAACCATCCGACCTCCAGAGATGCACCGGTGCAAATCACAAAATCCGCCCGGTTCATCGCGGCGATCAAACTGGGTCGCGCCTCGATGTAGTGGGGATCCTGCCAGGCGTTGGTTGCCACGGTAATATCGGCCTCCGGCAATAGCACCTTTACCAGAGAGGCCCATTCCGGTTCACAAGCAAATACCGATAAGGCCCCATAGCTCAGAGAACTGAGGCTGAAACAGCCAAAGAGGAGGAGTGCTCGCAATGTCGTCAGCAACTTAAAATTCATGGGCACCATGATCTCCAAAGCTCATCACATATTGCAAAACCAGTGTATCGTCCGTGTTCTCAAAGCCTTCTCCGTCCTGATGACTAAACTGCAAGCGCAGTGTAGAAAAGTGCGAATGCTGATAAGCCACCATGAAGTCTGCCTCTTCCAGTGCTTGATCATGGAAATGGTCACCATGGGGCTGACTGACATCCAGTTCACCGTAGCGGGCTCCGATTGACCATTGGGGTGTAAAGCGATAGACCGCGGAGGCATACCAACCTTCATGAATATCATCGTCCGAGGCATATTCATTAGGATCTGTCGCCCGGATATACTCACCACTAATTACAACCTGCTGCTGGCGAACGTTCCCTTCAGGAGACCATTTCCACACCAGATCCACCCCGTAGGTGTGTTTTCCGGTATAGGCAATACTGTGGGAATGTCCGGCATGATCGTGATCCCCATGCGCTTGATCAGTATGGTCATGCCCGGAGTGATCGGCGCCTGCCTCATCCGGCACTGCAGTTTGTCGATTGTGCAAATAGCTCACGCCCAATTGCCAGCTCGATCCCACGGAAAGGTCACCACCCCACTCACTGCGGGCGGTGAATACCCCCACGTCCTCATTGCCTTCACTCAGCCGGTCACCATTTAACGCTTCCACCCCCACCTGCCAGTACAGCGGGGTCGGTAACAGCAGATTCAACTGCACACCATCATCGTAATAGTGGCTGCCAAACAATGCCCGGTATACCGCGGGTCGACTGGAAAAATGATCACTGTGGGTGTGGCGACTATTCAGATACCCGAATTGAGAAAGAAAACGCCCTCCCCGTGCGGTGAGGTTGTACGAAAGCCCAACGGTTTGTACAAAGGCCTCCTCAAGATTCACTTCCGTTTCACCTTCGTGATCTTCCAACACCGTCGTTAACCGACCCACAAATAAGTCATCAACAGGGGCCGAGAGCGTCAACTCATTATGGCCCACTGCAAAACCGGACTCGCTATGCCCGAGCGCCCCTTCATTTTGCTGGTACCGCCCATCTAACACGACACTGATATTCGGGTTAAATTCAGTGGCGGACAGTTCACCCACACAGATCAGCACCGAAACGGCACCAATCAGTGTGGTCCGCGCAACCCGGACGGTGCGCGGCGCATTCCTTTGAAATATCATGACTCGCTCCTAATCGTGACTGTGATCGTCACCCTGTTCATGATCTTCGATGCCCATCCAGGCCAGTCCTTGAGCAGAGAAGTCCAGTGCAAAACGTTGATGCACAGACAATTCATGAGTATCAATCACCACGACCTCCTGCTTGGCAGGGTCGAGTAAAATCAGCGTCTCATTATGATTGGAAGCCACTACACTGGGTGCCACAGCTTCGGCTGTGAGCGGATCAATCACCTGTAACTGGCCCACTTCCTGCCAGTCACTTTGGGGATCAAACAAACGCAAAATACCGTCGTCACCAAGGATGTAAAAACGTTCACCTTCTTTCGCGAACCCTTGCGCTACAGAAGAAACACCCTCCGCTAAAGACAACAGTGGATAGTTGTCATCCGAAGCACTTGGTGACACCACAAAAAACTGATTACCGGCTCGACCAATCAAATCGGCCACATCATGATGACCATAGACCGTTCCAATTCGGGAATCCGCTTCAAGTTCAGCAGGGTTTGGTCGCTTTGAGGCAGGTAATTCCGGTTGGGTCAGATCAACCACTAACAGCCCATCACTGCAGCCAAATGCCAGCATGGATTCATTGTAACCCGCCCCGTGCAACCGAGGGCATGCAGTATCATAACGGGTTTCGAGTTGCAGGTTACCGTCATTAAAAGCGTAACGTTCAACTTCAGCGGGCAGGGTTGTATCTGTGATCGCTGCATCGCGATAGGTTACATAAACTTTGTCATCGATCAGCTTGGCGACACCATGCATCCGGTTTTCCAGCCCCATCGAGGCCAATTCCTGGCCTACGTTCAAGCTTGAATCACTGAATATCGATATTGAAGCCTGGGCGTTATCCGAGCCATCAAAGAAGATAATAGCAACATTGCCCTGGCCAGATTCATTCACCGTGTAATGGGTCGGCTTGCTGGCACTTAAAAACAGGCTCTGGAGCTGAGGCGTTTCTGCGTAATCATGTAAATGATCGCCGTGATCCTCAGTATACAACCCCCCGTCGATAAAGCTGACCCGGTCCTCATCCCGCTGAATAACCACGCTGTAGCGATAATCCGGGCTGCTGTAGAGTCTGGGTGTGGAGCCTGGCAAAGCAACAGAGTGAAGGGTCTGACCATTATCCAGACTCAGCACTTTGACGGCTTGAGCCTCAGCATCATAAACGGCAATCCTGCCCTCACTCTCAATATGAGTATCGGTATGTGTTGTTTCTGATTTATCGTCGTCTCCTCCACAACCCGCCAGTGTCATAACGGTCATTACAGTGAAGGCACCTATCCAGCGCGGTTTATTCTTTCCTGAACTGTCGAATCGAGGCGATACTATCATTAATAAAACTCCATATAAGATACGTTACACTATATCATTTGTTACTTAAATTACGGTCCGACTAAAGCCAGTCGAGACCTAAAATCAGTCGCGTGTCTTCAGTAGAAGCAGGAGGAGAGCGGTGAACAATGCCATGGGCTTCATTGCCTATCCAGGCAGACCCTTTCAAAAGAGCTACCGAACCTGTAGGAACCGATTGAATCTGTGCCGGGCTCGTAATTTGCTCCGGCAGGCGAGCATCAGGCTCATCCGGACGAACCACACTGGACTCTTCGAGCCATTGCGTACCCAATCCTCCATAGGTACAAAGCAAGCGCACAGGGACACGATCAACATGAAAGCGTGGACACATCGCACGATCCACAATATGCAGCCGAAGACCAACCATCTTCGGCTCAAACAGGCAGCAGTACATATCCATCAGCAAGGTGATGTCATCCAGCCAGGCTTGGAACCCGTGTAATGAAACAAATTCAGTTGGCAGGCCACTTGAAACCTGCAACGCCATGTCCTCGGGGCGGGTTACAGATAAATATTGCATCGTAGAGTATTCCGTACGAAGACCTAACAAATCGGTCACAAACCGGGAGATCTCGGCATCCAGATTTCTGTGCCAAACGGCTAAATTCACATGATCTCGCAAAATAGATGTGAGGCATTCCGGTTCATTTGCTTCAACTGCTCTGGAGGCAGCGAACGATTGTGAAACTTCAGGTTGTATTGCAATACTCGCCTTCACAAGATACTCCTTACATTCAGAGGTCATCGAGAGAGGTAAAATATTATGATACAT
The DNA here is from genome assembly GCF_002162375.1 of Oleiphilus messinensis. GTDB lineage: Bacteria > Pseudomonadota > Gammaproteobacteria > Pseudomonadales > Oleiphilaceae > Oleiphilus > Oleiphilus messinensis. The sequence goes on from NZ_CP021425.1 coordinate 5,999,824, forward strand.
CATATCTTTTGTAAAGACATAAAATAATAATCTCTACATACGGCCTGAGGGTCAGTCCAGATTCGCCATCTCGACCAATCTTGATACTGTGCCGGAAATTGGTGGGAAGAGCGGGCGATTGCCCGCGATGGATAACGGGCTAATTTTCTCATTTATTGCACATTTTTTCCCTATTTAATGCAAATGAAGCCTGCATACTTTTTACGGTACAACTCGTATCGGAATCGGCAATAAATGGTGGTAAGGAGAGAATTGGTGGACAGCCCAATTGACCTGCGCGCACAGGTTGTTAATAAACCAGCCTATCAATGGTCACCAGTGACAATCTTATTGATGGAACTCTATGATTTTATCGAAAAGTTCCATTTTATGGATCGGAAAAGCCAGTGGCATTGGGCTGTTGCGTACAAAATCAAGCAAATCATACGACGCCTTGCGAATATGGAGTCTGTTCGCATTCATGATATCCAGACAATACGAATCATCGTGCTCGAAAGCGCACCCGCTCATCTGCATGATGTCGATGCCGCGTTTGAACGCTATTTTCAGTGAAATGAAATCCAGTCGCCTCAGGAATTGCCTTGATAAACCACCGCGCTTTCAGCCTGAAAACCACCGCGTCCGGACTCGACCCGGTCAAACTCAATCACGGCGTTACTGGAGGCCAGCGTCGAAAAGCGGTCGTTGGTGATATTGACCCCATCTTCGGTCAATTGGGAAATATGGCAGAAAATGCCGGACTCAATATCCGTCACGTGATAACCCGTTCGAATCGACAGGAACCCGTAACCTTTTTCATCATTAACATAGTCCAGTACACCGCGCACTCTGCGCTTTTGCGCGTTATGTTTGATCGGCAACAGTTTTGGAATAATGGCACCGGGGAAGTAATAGTCCACCTCCCGACGCAGGTCGCCGCTGACATTGTTAAACGCAATCGCATCAACCCGTTTGCCTTTATTCTGCAGCGCCCGGACCAAACGTAAAAAGTCACCGTCCCCGCTGCCGATCATAATGTAATCCAGATTCTCGGCTTGCAACAGCGCATCCACCGCCATATCCAGATCTGCATTCGCTTTCACCGTCTCGGTACCATCGGAGTTACGGTAGCGTTTGATTTCCTTTTCAACGATATGAAAACCGGCTAGACGCATCTTTTCCCGGCGATTCTGCGCTTTCTCCTTATACTCGTAATCCCGCATTTCCCGACTCGTATCCACCGCTACGTAGGCATTGGCCCGCAATACCGTAGTCCCCTGAGCCTCCACCAGCTCCTTGATCACCTCATACCGCATCCCCCAGCCACCATTCATATTCAGGTTTTCCATATCCAGAAATATACCAGCTTTCAGCATTTCTTATCCTCTGCGTACAAACACGTACAAATTTTGCGTTGATTTCGGTGAATGAAGCGATGCTCTTGAATCACCAATTCCGAGCCTTTATGCAGCATAGCCAAGGTGCCGTATTGAATGCAAACATTGAGAACCCGCGGATAGTTAAACAGATTCCAGCTTTGATTCTATACTCTGTCAATCTCGGTATACTATTTCAGGCCTCAAAAATGACAAGCATTGAACAGTACAAAGGTTGCTTTTTAGGACTCGCGATGGGCGATGCATTTGCCGCCCCCTTTGAAGGTGGCCCTATCGAACGACTACTTTGGCGAGCAATCGGGCACACATCGACCGGTGAAAGACGATTTACCGATGACACTCAAATGGCAATTGATTTAACCAAGTCATTTCTCCATAACCACAGGATTGACCAAGACCATCTGGCACAGCAATTTGCTCAAAGCTATCGATGGTCAAGGGGCTACGGCCCTTCCACCTCGAACCTGTTAAAACGTATCAAAAAGGGTAACTGCTGGCGAGAGATCAACAAAAAAAAGTTTAAAGGCGGATCCTTCGGAAATGGAGCCGCAATGCGAGCGCCAATACTGGCCCTGTGCTTCCCGCAAGATACTCAACGTCTACTTGAAAGTACTATTAGAAGCGCAGAGATTACCCATGCGCACCCATTAGGCATAGAAGGCGCTAAACTCATCGCGCTTGTAACACAAAAGGCCTTAGCCAAATCACCGAACGAAACAGTTTTGAAGGAGATGCTTCATCTTTGCGAATCGGAAACGTTCGTCGATAAAACAATGTATTGTCAGTCTGCACTGAGACAAGCGACACTGGAACCCAGAACCATTCGAATTCATCTCGGAAATGGCATAGCCGCCACAGACTCATGCGTAACCGCCATTTACTTCGCGTTGAAATTCCGAGATCTGGATTTTGATATCATGCTCGGTCAAATCATCAAACTAGGTGGTGATACCGATACAATAGGTGCCATGGCTGGTGCGATTTGGGGGGCATTCAACGGTAGCGCAACACTCGAGCCGAAGATAAGCAAGCTCGAGCGAGGCCAGGATATTATCTCGTATGCTGAGCAGTTATTTCAGCATCAGAGTCTGTAATGTTATCCTGCATTAATCATATCAAGCATTTCGATTGATGCTTCAACTTCTGCTTTTCGGACGGCAACGCTTTCGATGTTGCAGCCGATGGGAATATTCTTTTCGGCTGCATAGGCTCTGAGTTCCTTGTAACTTTGAACTGAAAACTCCACGGATTTCTGCAGAATATCTTCGGAGTGGACTAATTCATTTTCCAGCCAACGGGGTATCTCGATCCCCAGCCACTTCATAAATTCCAGTGTTTTTCGGGAACCACAGGGGGTCAAGGTGAAGATGATCGGAGCCAGTTCAATGCCGTTTTCCTGGCCGTAGAAATAGTAATCCGATAAAAAGTTTTTGGAGGCATTTACGTCATACACGCCTTGTGAGACGAAAAACGAACAGCCTTGCTGCATCTTGCTGAATACGCGCATGTGCTCGTCAAGCTTGGTCAGGTGTCGCTCGGGAATCGTCACACCACCGACCAAAAGCTCTGGATTGAGTTGTGAGCGCAATGCGTACGCTTCACGCATGGTCATCGTGACATCTTGATCCATGGACGATGCTCCCACGAACACGCTGAGTTCTTTCTCCGTATCAACGGCCTGAATGAACTGAGACAACGTATCCTTTGTGTATTTACCAACAGAACGATAAATGATCTTGGGCACATCTAACGCGGACAGGTACTCTCTGCTGTAGCGAAAGGAGTCCAGCGTTTCCATAAACGGGAATGGTCTTTTTTCACTGGTTCGGGACGATTCGTCCTGAATATCATATAACACCATGCCATCAATCGAGCGGCCTTTCAGGCGAGACATCTGCAACTCGGAAATTTCGCGGACCCGTTCCGGATCTGTGTCTTTTTTGGGCGGAACTATCCCGTAAAACACAATGCCGTCTTCACGATTCAAAATCTTGTTTCTGAGCATGCTTTCACCTGCGTAATTTTTTGACCAGAGTAGTGCTAATATAGATTCCAAAACGGAGCCATCGTACAAGGATGCCCCGGTAATTGAAACGGCTATTGAGAGAAATTTTAGTAACGCATTCCAGCTACTCCACTACAAATGGATTAGGCTGATTATGAATAAAATAGTCCCGATAGACTTTCTCATACACTTTATTGTCAGTATCCCACTCCTGACGATAATTGAGGTAAGCTTCAAAAAGCTCATCGCCCATCAGGCTGTTGAACTTTTCAATCACGGTATGGCCCAGTTTCGTATTTGAACAGGCTGCAGCGACCTGCTTGTAAGTCATCCCCTCATCAAGGTAATAGAAGCGGTATTGATCTGGCCGCTTTTTGATTTTTAATTCGGTGTAGTGCGTAATGCGCTGGCGAATAATGTAATCGACTCGTCCCCTGTCCAAGTACTCCACACTCATTTCATTCCGGCTATTGCTGAATTCCTTTATATTTCCATTATTCATGCGCGCAAGCAGTGTGCTTTTAAGCTGGGGGTATCGGGAGTTATCCGTCCCCTGGATCATTAATGGCAGCATTCCCACTTGAAAGTCGGTGTCATCCAGCAATGCCTTTAAAGATACACTTTCTTTGTCCGCATATCGTTTTGCCAATTCAGAATCACGTTGTGTGACAATGCCGAATCTGGGAGTGAAGCCATAGGGCTTGGAATAGAGAATTTTATCAGGCCAGTAGCCCAGCCAGAGATGAACGGTACAAACGTTTCCAGAATCCCAGGAACGGTCTAATCGGCTTATGGATTGAAATTCAGTGGAGTGGGCATACTCAGGGAAGCGCTTTATCGTATCGGCCAGGAATTTATCGAGGTAACCTTGGTTGGCAAATTCACCGTCCTCAATATATTCGGGTACCAGTTTCCATTTTACCCAGAGAATTTTTTCTTTCGCCATCACGCCAGAACTAAAGCTGAGGATCACCAATACGATGGGTAACACCAATTGTAGGAAGACTGGTCGCTTCATCTATTCTCTGAATGCATGGCTATCGCCTTTATTTTACTGAACGCTGCACAACAATGTTCTCCGTATACTCTGAAGTATAGACCAAACGCTATTGAGTTTGGCTGACATGAAGTTGAGTTACTCGACAGGCGTCAAATTGGCAACAGGACGGAACCAAGTCAGTGCCGCGTTGAGCTTACATCAGTTGCTACAGATAGTATGACAGTCGAATACTTCCGAATCGGCTGCCATACTACTGAAAACGCGACAGAAAATGTGTTAGAAGGCATCACCGGGGATACGAACCCAGCCTTCCATGAGGATGCGGGCACTACGGCTCATGATGGCCTTGGTCACCGTCCACTCACCTTCAACCTGTTTGGCCTCTGCACCCACTTTCAACGTACCGGAAGGGTGGCCAAAGCGAACGGATTCCCGATCTCCACCACCTGCAGCCAAATTAACCAATGTACCGGGTATCGCCGCTGCAGTACCAATGGCGACCGCTGCGGTCCCCATCATGGCATGGTGTAACTTGCCCATGGACAAGGCACGAACCAAAAGATCCACATCACTCGCGGCTACGGTTTTACCGCTGGAGGAGGTGTAATCCTGAGCCGGCGCAACAAACGCGACCTTGGGTGTATGCTGGCGACCCGCGGCCTCTTCAATGGACTTGATCAATCCCATTTTAACCGCACCGTGGGCACGAATGGTTTCAAACATCTCTAATGCCTTGGCATCGTTATTAATCGCATCCTGCAGCTCGGTACCGGTGTAGTTGATGTCCGAAGCATTGACGAAGATCGTCGGGATGCCCGCATCGATCAGCGTTGCTTTCAGGGTTCCAACACCCGGCACGTCCAGGTCATCCACCAGGTTGCCGGTGGGGAACATGGAACCGCCACCTTCGTCATCCGCAGCAGGATCCATAAATTCCAACTGGACTTCCGCCGCCGGGAAGGTTACGCCATCCAACTCGAAATCACCGGTTTCCTGCACTTCGCCTGCGGTCATCGGCACCTTGGCAATAATGGTTTTGCCGATGTTCGCCTGCCAGATACGCACAGTAGCAACCCCGTTTTCCGGGAGATTCGCCGCATCCACCAGACCGCTGCTGATCGCGAATGAACCCACTGCCGCAGACAGGTTGCCACAATTACCACTCCAGTCAACAAATGCCTTGTCGATTGACACCTGGCCAAATAGATAATCAACATCGTGATCCGGTTGACTGCTCTTGGACAATATTACGGTTTTACTGGTACTTGAGGTCGCCCCGCCCATACCATCGATTTGCTTGCCATAGGGGTCGGGACTGCCGATCACACGTAACAGTATGGCATCTCGGGCTGCACCGGGTGCCTGTGCAGCTTCCGGCAAATCCTGCAGTCGAAAGAATACGCCTTTACTGGTCCCGCCACGGATATAAGTCGCAGGAATTTTAATTTGAGGTACATGAGTCATAGACAAAACACCTGAAGAGAAAAACATGACACAACAACCCGGGCAGACATACCCGGGTTGTTGTAGAGACAGCAGTTTGGCTTAATAGAGCATCGTACTCTGATTAAGCTGACTCAGCTTCCAAAAAGTCCTGGGCAAAGCGCTGGAGCACACCACCCGCTTCGTAAATGGAAACTTCTTCCGCTGTGTCCAGACGACAGGTGACTGGAACTTCAACCTGCTCACCGTTTTGACGATGAATAACCAAGGTCAGTGTTGCACGTGGATTGCGTTCACCGATAACGTCATAGGTCTCAGTGCCATCCAGTTCCAGCGTATTGCGGTTGGTGCCGTCCTGGAATTGCAAAGGCAATACCCCCATACCGATCAGGTTGGTACGGTGAATACGCTCAAATCCTTCGGCAACAATCGCCTCAACCCCTGCCAGACGCACCCCTTTCGCAGCCCAGTCCCGGGAAGAGCCTTGACCATAGTCCGCACCGGCTACCACAATCAGCGGCTGCTTGCGTTCCATATAGGTCTCGATCGCTTCCCACATTCGGGAAACCTGACCTTCCGGTTCTACACGAGCCAGAGAGCCCTGTTTGACTGCACCACTTTCGTCGCGCACCATCTCATTCAGCAATTTCGGGTTTGCCAGCGTCGCCCGCTGTGCAGTCAAGTGGTCACCACGGTGAGTCGCATAGGAGTTAAAGTCTTCTTCCGGCAGGCCCATTTTCGCCAGGTATTCGCCTGCGGCACTGCTGGCCAGAATCGCATTGGAAGGAGACAGGTGATCGGTTGTAATGTTATCACCCAAAACCGCCAGTGGTCGCATGCCTTTCAGGGTACGTTCTGCGGCCAGAGCGCCTTCCCAGTAGGGTGGTCGACGAATGTACGTGCTTTGTGGGCGCCAGTCATACAACGGGCTTTCTGCGCGCTCGATTGCCCCCAGATCAAACATCGGAATGTAAACATCACGGAACTGCTGAGGTTTAACGTATTCGCCGACAATTGCATCGATTTCTTCGTCGGAGGGCCAGATATCTTTCAAGGTGATCGGGTTACCTTCACTATCGGTACCCAAAACATCTTTTTCAATATCGAACCGTACCGTACCCGCAATCGCATAGGCCACGACCAGCGGTGGTGATGCCAAAAATGCCTGCTTGGCGTACGGGTGAATTCGACCGTCAAAGTTACGGTTGCCCGAAAGTACGGCTGTCGAATAAAGATCCCGATCAATGATTTCTTGCTGAATCTTCGGATCCAATGCACCACTCATACCGTTACAGGTGGTACAGGCAAAGGCCACAATACCAAAGCCCAGTTTTTCCAGATCAGCCAGCAGATTTGACTCTTTAAGATACAACTCTGCTACTTTGGAGCCCGGTGCGAAAGACGACTTAACCCATGGCTTGCGAATCAGACCCAGTTCGTTGGCTTTCCGTGCCAAAAGGCCAGCGGCAACCACGTTACGAGGGTTACTGGTGTTGGTACAGGAGGTAATTGCAGCAATAATTACTGCACCATCCGGCATTTCGCCTTCTTTCTCTTCCCAACTACCGGCGATGCCTTTGGAGGCCAGATCTGAAGTGGCGACCCGTGCATGGGGGTTGGATGGTCCCGCAATGTTACGGACAACTGCAGACAAATCAAAGCTCAATACCCGCTCGTATTCTGCACCTTGCAAACTGTCAGCCCACAGGCCGGTCTCTTTGGCGTAGTTTTCAACCAGTTCTACCTGTGCCGGCTCACGTCCAGTCAGTTTCAGGTAATCAATCGTTTGTTCGTCGATGTAGAACATGGCTGCGGTTGCACCATACTCCGGAGTCATATTGGAAATGGTTGCCCGATCTCCAATAGTCAGACTGGATGCGCCTTCGCCGAAGAATTCCAGGTAAGCACCCACAACGCGCTCTTTACGCAGGTATTCGGTCAACGCCAGGACAATATCCGTGGCCGTAATACCGGGCTGGCGCTTGCCTTTCAGTTCAACACCCACAATGTCCGGCAGACGCATCATGGACGCGCGACCCAGCATAACCGTCTCGGCTTCCAGACCGCCCACGCCCACAGAAATAACCCCCAGGGCATCAACGTGAGGCGTGTGGCTATCGGTGCCCACACAGGTATCCGGGAATGCAATACCATCGCGGGATTGCACAACAGGTGACATTTTCTCCAGATTAATCTGGTGCATGATGCCATTACCGGCCGGAATCACATCCACATTTTCAAATGCGGTTTTAGTCCATTCAATAAAGTGGAAACGGTCTTCGTTGCGGCGCTCTTCGATTTCACGGTTCTTGGCAAACGCATCAGGGTCAAAACCGCCGCACTCAACGGCCAGGGAGTGATCCACAATCAATTGCGTCGGCACCACAGGATTTACTTTGGAGGGGTCGCCACCTTTTTCAGCAATGGCGTCTCGCAGACCTGCCAGGTCCACCAGTGCGGTCTGGCCCAGAATGTCATGACAAACAACACGCGCGGGATACCATGGAAAGTCCAGATCACGTTTGCGTTCGATTAACTGGGTCAGGGAGTCAGTCAGCTTTTCCGGTTCACAACGTCGCACCAACTGTTCAGCCAGGATGCGGGAGGTGTACGGCAGGCCATCATAGGCTCCGGGTTTTATCGCATCAACCGCGGCACGGGTGTCAAAATAATCCAGATTGCTGCCCGGGAGGGATTTACGGTATTCAGTATTCATTTTACTCGCTCTTAATAACGACATCAGGCTGCCCGTTCAGCAGCCTGATAAATAGCATCAAATCGACAGGGATTATCGTGCGCTGATTGGCGTAACGGTGCGGAAATCTTCTCCCACGTATTCGGCACTGGGTCGAATAATGCGGTTATCTGCACGTTGCTCCATCACATGAGCAGCCCAGCCGGTCAGTCGGCTGCAAACGAAAATCGGCGTGAACAATTTGGTTGGAATACCCATGTAGTTGTATGCCGATGCATGGAAAAAGTCTGCATTACAGAACAATTTTTTCTCACGCCACATAACCGCTTCACAACGAACCGAAATGTCATACAACGAACTGTTGCCATTTTCTGCCGCCAGTTTCTCAGACCATCCCTTGATAACAGCGTTACGTGGATCGGATTCGCTGTAAATGGCGTGTCCGAAGCCCATGATTTTTTCTTTGCGCTCCAGCATGCCCATTAACTTTTGTTCTGCATCTTCAGGGTCGTTCATTCCCTCGATCAGTTCCATTGCCGCTTCGTTAGCACCGCCGTGCAATGGTCCGCGCAGAGAGCCAATCGCTCCGGTGATACAGGAGTGGATATCACTCAGGGTTGAAGCACAAACGCGCGCGGTAAAGGTTGACGCATTAAACTCATGCTCGGCATAAAGAATCAACGACGCATGCATGACTTTGGTGTGCAGCTCGGATGGTTTCTTACCGTGCAATGTCCACAGGAATTGCTCCGCCAGAGATTCTGCACCGGTCTCAACCTCAATACGCTCATTGTTATGGCTGAAGTTGTACCAGTAGTTGATCATACCGGGGAATGCGGCCAGCATACGATCGGTAGCGTCTTGCTGTTCACTGAAATCGTTTTCTGTTTCCAGGTTACCCAGCATGGAACAACCGGTACGCATGACATCCATCGGGTGTGCAGATGCAGGAATACGCTCCAGAACCTCTTTCAATGGCTGTGGCAACGCTCGCATGCTTTTCAATTTTGCCTTGTATGCATCCAGTTCGGCTTGATTGGGTAAATTACCTTTCAAAACCAGATAGGCCACTTCTTCAAACTCACAGTTGGCCGCCAGATCCTTAACATCGTAACCCCGATAGGTTAGACCCGATCCTTCTTTACCTACTGTTGATAATGCTGTTTTTCCCGCTACCTGACCACGCAGTCCTGCGCCACTCAACTGTTTTGCCATTACTTCTCTCCCGTGTTTCGCATATCAATTTAGTTCGACCAGTATGCTTTGAACACACGCACAATCGACGTATATCCACTATCGACGCCTGTCCAGCATACTCACGTTGCGCAGTATTATTTGTTTTTGCCTTCCGCAAACAAGGCATCCAGTTTCTGTTCGAAATCGTGATAGTTCAGATAATCATACAATTCCATGCGGGTTTGCATCAGGTCAACGACATCTTTTTGATCGCCTTTCTCCAGAATGCTGGAGTAAACCATCTCAGCCGCTTTGTTCATCGCCCGGAAAGCACTCAATGGATACAGCACCATCGCCGCGCCCCATTCACCCAGCTGCTCACGATTCCACAGCTCAGTTTGGCCGAATTCTGTGATATTCGCCAAGATCGGTACGCTCAGAGCCTCGGAAAATGCGCGGTAATGCTCTTCCGTCTTGATGGCTTCTGCAAAAATACCATCGGCTCCTGCTTCAACACAGGCCTGTGCACGCTCGATTGCCGCATCCAGTCCTTCCTGGGCAAAGGCATCGGTTCTTGCCATGATAAAGAAACTTTCATCCTGACGTGCATCTACCGCCGCTTTGATACGATCAACCATTTCCTGTTGGGAAACAATTTCCTTGTTGGGTCTGTGGCCGCAACGCTTTTGCGCGACCTGATCTTCCAGGTGCACTGCTGCTGCACCGGCCTTTTCCATTTGCTGAATGGTGCGTGCAATATTAAACGCACCACCCCAACCGGTATCAATATCAACCAGCAATGGCAGCGTTGTTGCGGAAGTAATGCGACGAACATCCTCTACAACATCATTCAGCGAAGTCATGCCCAGATCAGGCAAACCGTATGAGGCATTGGCCACACCACCACCGGAGAGATAGATTGCTTTGTGCCCGATGCGCTCGGCCATCATCGCCGCATAAGCATTGATGGTGCCTACAATTTGCAAAGGTTTGTTTTCTTCCAGCGCTTGGCGAAAGCGCTGGCCTGGTGACTGCTGTGACATGGGTTAGGCCTCCCGTTGATTGGTTCAAATTTCCTGAAAACGTTTCTCGATGTTTGTCCGTGCCGAAGCAATATGGCGACGCATTAACATTTCGGCCAATTCCGGATCACGGTTTTCGATGGCATCGAGGATTTGAGTGTGTTCTTTAAGGGCTTTTTGTGGACGTCCCTCGGATGTACTGAAACGGCATCGATACATGCGGATGAGATGGTACAAGTCGCCAAAAAGCAGATTCATTAATTTCTGGTTTCCGGCACCTTGGGCGATGCGGTAGTGAAAGTCGAGATTACCTTCTTCCTGATAATAGACCTGCCCTTCTGAAGCATTTATTTCCCGAGCGTGCTGTTCCAGAAGTAAACGTAAATTGTCGATGTCCGCCTGTGGCATATGCTGCGCCGCCAATCGGCAGGCCATACCTTCAAGGGCCTCGCGAACAAAGTAAATTTGCAACAGCTCATCAATCCCCAAACTGACAACTGTAATTCCAACATGGGGCTTTTTGATCAGTAATCCGCGCCCCTCAAGACGGCGCACGGCATCCCGAAGCGGTGCACGACTGACGCCAAACATCGTCGCTAATTCTGACTCACTGACCCGCTGCCCAGCGGCAAACTTGCCCTCCACAATCGCATTTTGCAATTGCTCAAAAACTTCATCAGAGCGGGTTCGACTTGTCGCGTTCGGTATCATCTGACATTGTATACAATTAGTTAAAAGTGGTGCCAATAATAGTCTTCACAGCGTAATTGTCAACTTTTCAACCAATTTATTGTATACAATTAATTTGAACACACTACTCACAATACAATATAGATGTAGTGTTTTGGTCAAAAAACAATGCTAGACTAAGTTTAAGAAAGCGAATAAGCGATAAGGAAGTCAACTGCGTTTGAGTCCGAGTAGCTTATGTTCGGGTGACAGATTCCTGTTATACCTATCAGTGTTTATGCTACCAGTGTTCATGCTATTAATGTCCATATAACCGATGTCCGTGCAAACAATGTGCGCACTGAAAGCTCCCGTCTTGGGTAACAGTCATACCGTAACGCCCATTGATAAAAAATTGGATCATTAACAGTACTGGCCAAAATTTAAATGTAAGCAAATGTTAAATCTCGGGGTTTTGCGTGGTAATGCAAATGCTCAAACAGCTGCATCGCTATTTATTTCCACCCCAATCTGGGACAATTGTGCACATTAAATGCTGTCACTGTCCGAGGAGTAAGTGCGCATGCCATACATCGAAAAAATGGGTTTAAGTTATCTTGCACTGATTCTGTTTTGCATCGCAAATCTGGCCCATGCATCCTGCTCGAAAACAATTGTGGTGAATCAGGCCAGCTGGAAACCGTATATGTACACTGATCTGTCAGGCAAACATGCTGGCCTGGATCATGAACTGGTTAAGCATATTCTGACATTGGCAGGCTGCGACTTTGAGTTTGTGGAGTTTCCTTCCCGTCGCGCACTGTTCGAGTTGGAGAAAGGCCGAATCGATATGGTTGCTGGCGCATCAATTACGCCAGAACGGGAAATCTATGGGCGGTTTACCACCAGTTATCGTGATGAAACGATGGTAATCTTCATTCGCAGACAGAATCAGGGTCATTTCCCGGCGGTAAATCTGGAACAAATGCTCGATACCCATCAAATTATCATGGGTGCGGTCATTGGTGCTTACTATGGTGAGCAATTCTCCCGGCTAAACCAGAAAAAACTTACCCAGAATAATCAATTGATTCTGATGAAGAACAATAAAAACCTGCTTTCGCTGCTGTCCCTCAATCGAATTGATGCCGCAGTTGGCGACAAGATCAGTCTCAGCGTAATGGCAAATGAGATGGGCATCGGAGAAGATTTTGCGGTTCATGACCTCATACTCAATCAGGATTTCGTCCACCTACTGCTGAGCAAACGATCAACCACAGTAGAAGACCTGCACAAAATCAACAAGGCCATCGAAGTATTCACCCAGTCAGATGTGTATACAGACTTGCTGAGCCGTTACGGGTTGCAGCGGAATCGCGGACAAAACCGAGAAGAACTGAAGCTCGGCGATGATGCGCTGGGATATATTTATTCTCCTGCGCATCATTCTGGATCCAGCATAGGATCATTCTGAGCAAACGGGCAAGACAGTCCGGTTTCTTACTGACCCGTATTAAGGCCCACTAGCCTGCCTTTCGACGACGCTTCACGGTTTTGACCGCACTGTCCTTGGTCAACAGCTGCCGCAACTCAACCAGCGCCTCTCCGGAATAAACTGCCAGATTCTGCATACTGGGCAACGTATCCCGACAGCCGGTATAGCCAAAATTCAACGACCCCGAATAACTCAGACAGGTGATATTCAAGGCACCGCCGTGGGCAATCAATGACACCGGGTACATCGCTTCAAGTTTGGCACCATTATAATAAAGACTCTCCGCAGGCCCGGGGACATTGGAGATCGTAATATTAAACGCCGGACGCATTCTGCCCCCCAGTCCCGTAAGCAACTGCAGGATATAAGGTGACATCATAAGCATCGTGTAATAATTCAACGCATTTCTGGGCAGGCTCTGGAGGTGTTCCTTGGCGGTTCGGGTTGATTCTTTGATCGTTTCCAGTCGCGCCAGAGGATCCGCGACATCCGTTGCCAGGCTGGCGATCATGAAACTTATCGCCGTTCCGGTGCCATCGTCATCTGCAGGTCGAATATTTACCGGAATACCTGCCGTCAGCGGGTGATCGGGCAAACAGTTACGCTCGCTCAAAAAGCGGCGCAAGGCTGAGCCACAAAGATACAGCACAATATCATTTAATGAGGCATCCACCTCTTTGGCCAGCGCTTTGATATCGTCCAACGCGTATTGCTGAGTTGCAAACCGGCGTTGCGCTTCAACCCGTTTATTCAATACCGATTGCGGGCCTACAAATGGTGCGGCAAGCTCGTCACGCTCCTGAGTCGCAGCACTCACCAGACGCCCTAATGCACCTGCCAGTTTAGGTACTGAAGATGCCTGCGCCCGCACTGCATCCACCGCCTGAAGAATCGCGCCCTGCATGGTTGGAACATGGTCGTCAGCGAGACCCAATGGTCGTTTTTTGGGGCCGATAGACCATGGCGCCTGCATTTCTTTTTTATTGGGATCGTTTGAGAGAATACGTTGCAGCAATCTCACGCCACTGATGCCATCAATCAGGGAGTGGTGCATTTTGGTGTACATCGCAAACCGGTTATTTTCCAGCCCTTCGATGATGTGGCATTCCCAAAGGGGGCGTTTGAAGTCGAGGTGATTCGAGTGTAACCGGGAAATCAACACCCCGAGCTCGCGCTCACCGCCGGGTTTAGGTAAAGCGGAATGCCTTACGTGGTAGTCCAGGTCAATATTCTCATCCACAACCCAGGCAGGCGCAAGAATCCGGGCCAGTCGACTGGATTTGGCTAACTTCAGGTTCCAGGGCGGCACCACTTCGCAGGCCGCCTTCATCCTCGCAACTTCATCCCGCAGGTATGTGACCGGAGCCCCTTCTGGCATGGAGAAAATCTGCAGATTGCCCACATGCATCGGGGTGTCTTCAGAGTCCACTGCCAGCCATGAGGCATCAAGTATATTCATTCTTTTCATAATCCGATCCTTCCTTGAGTGATTTTTAGTTGTAATAAGTGTCTGTCAAATTGGCAGTTTCGATTGCACTGCAGATTATCACTGACTGTGCACACCAGTAGGTTCACTGCAAATAAACCCTGCCAATCTCTGAACGTAATCATTTGTTACAAAGCCTGAGCATTATAAAGATGTCAGTTTAAATTCCTACGACCTGGATCATGGGATTCGGACTTCGTTAACAAAAATGACGCCTAATTCACAAACAACCTCACTCGTACTGTGCCGTTAACAACAAAAATGCCTGCCATCAGAAGTCCGCGTTCACCGAAGCAGGCGGTGGCGTTGGTGTTTCATTTCTCATTCCGCCGGAAAAAGAACATTGAACACTGATGTTGAAAATATCAGCAGAGGATACCGTCCCCGTCCCGTTAAACACCGAACAGAATTGATCATCAGGGGGCAGAAACACCTGAACATTGTAGGATTCCCCTGATTTAAGCTCATTGGAGAATTTGAAGCTACCATTGCCAAAGGTTTCCGGGGAGCCGTTCAAGGACAGTGTCACCAGGTCACCATTATCAGTCGTAATTCCACCACCGATACTGTATGTGGTGGGCGCACAGGTCACCTGGATACTCGTTACATTCCCCCCCGCAACGGTGCCCTGCCCACCGGATACAGTACAATTTTGTTCTGTTTGTTGACTCACAGTAACACTGTAGCTTTCACCATTTGCAATTGTCTGCGAAAACTGAAAACCACCATTACTGAAAAAAGAGGGCCCCTGACCATTGAGCAACAACGGTACCTGGGTGATTGCACCACTAATACTACCGCCCACAACAAATTGCGCGTTTACTGCCTCACACACAATACTGACAGTCACATTCCCCCCGGAAATAACCCCACTGCTATTCGATAAAGAGCAGGACTGATCAGCTCCTGAACTTAAAAGATCTACTGAGTAGCTCGTTCCATCTTGCAACAGTTCAGCGAACTGGAACGAACCACTTCCAGTCGTCGTCGCGCTACCGCCATTCAGTGACAATTCAATCGGCTGGGTTGCCCCACTCACATTGACAAGTACCGCGTAGGAAGACACCGTTTGCTCACAGACCACTTGAATATTGGTTATGTTTGCTCCACTCACTACACCAGAGCCGTTGCTTACAGAGCAGGAGTAGTCCTGAGAAACATTCACGACACTTACTGAATAATTGGCGCCGTCCGCAAGCTGCTCACTGAAGGTAAATGCGCCCGTAGCTGCAGAAACCGTATCTGTACCATTCAGTCCCAGAATCAGGCCGGAAACTGGACCGGAAACCGTTCCACCGACTGAAAATGTTGACGCTTGTTCCACACAGCTGATTTGCACATTGGCAATGTTCGCACCCGCAATCACACCACTGCCATTCAGTACCGAGCAGCTGAAACCTTGAGGCACACTGCCAAGACTCACAGTGTAACTCTCTCCCTCGGCCAGCAACTGACTGAACGTAAATGAACCGCCGGAGGTGGTCAATGTTTCCTGACTATTGAGAGCAATAACCAATCCAGTTACAGCCCCGGAAACCGTACCACTCACTGAGAAACCGGAAGGTTCTTCGATCGTGACACAGGAGACAGACACCAGCACATCACTGCCAGCGATTTGTCCTGAACCATTACTCACAGAACAGACCTGATTGTCTGGCGGAGTTGCAACACTCACACTGTAACTGGAGCCATCGACCAGCGCTACCGGAAACGAGCTGATACCGTTTGACACGGTTATCTGGCTGGCACTATTCAAGGAAAGCACAACGGACCCGGTCACACCTGAAACACTCACATCGACGTCATAGTCGTTCGCTGGAGTAACACAGGTCACGTTCACGCTCGTCACATTCGCAGTCTGAATCACGCCGGTGCTATTCGATATTGAACATTGCTGGGTACCTGCAACATTGCTCAACACGACACTGAAACTGTCACCTGAGCTCAACACACTGGGGAATTGGAACGCACCGTTGGTGATGGTCACGGTATAGTTACCGTTCAAGGTAAGCGTCAATGCCGAGTTGGAGCCCGAGACGGTTCCACCCACAGCATACGTCTGCTCGGTTGGTGTAATACAGGTAACGCTTACGCTGGATATATCACTATTCGAGATTGACCCGCTACCGCCCGAAAGCGAGCATTCCTGAGTGCTCGGGCTGGACACGATTTGTACCGAATAGGCTGAGCCTGCAGGCAGCGAATCCGGGAACTGGAAGGATTGATTGCCCGTCAGCGTCAAGGTACTTTGACCGTTAAGCGACAATTGCAGCGTTCCATTCAGGCCGGAGACACTGCCACCAACGCTAAATTCGAGTGATGCGGTGTCTTCACAAGTAATCGCGAGATCGGTAACGTCGGTGTTCGATATAGTACCGGTACCATTGTTTACGGTACAGGTCTGACCGGTGGGCGATGAAATCAGCGTAACGGTATAAGACGCGCCATTTGTTAACTCGCTGGAGAAGACAAATGACCCATTACTGAAGACATTGGCTATCCCACCGTTCAAACGCAGCCCGATTTGCCCGTCCGCACCAGAAATTTGACCGCCGACGGTAAAGGATGAAGGCTGATCTTCACAATTGACCTGGATATCCGCCACATCCGAACCACTGACTGTGCCGGACGCGGAGGAAAGCGCACAAGATTGGCCATTTGGCGCGGTGATCAAACTGACTGAGTAGGTCTGTCCATTTTGCAGCTGAACGGTAAACTGGCCAATGCCATTGCTGAAAAGCTCAGTGGACGCACCATTGAGGCTCAGGCCAACCTGATCACTGGCGCCCTGCACCAATACCGAAACATTAAAGCCGGTTTCATCCTGGCAAACAATTGCGATATTGGTAATCGATGCATCCGAGATGGTGCCTTGGTTATTGGCAATCTGACAGGTTTGTCCTGCGGGTGTATCGGTCAATTCAACCTGATAGGTTTCTCCAGTCAACAATTGCGTACTGAAGCTGAACGTTCCTGAAGCTGTGGAAATTTCTTCTGCGCCATTCAATTGTACCGATACACTTCCGGCGATACCCGTTGCAGTACCGGAAACCGTGTACGACTGTTGAATATTGGGCAAGGTTTCCTGAAACTGGTCAGCATCCTGCTCTGACACCAAAATCGATTGTCCCGTAACGACGGTAACAAAGTTAATCACGCTCTGATTACTGTCAAAGTTATCATCCGTAAAATCGATATCATCGGCGAACACTTCCGCCTCGGCACGGATCGTTGCATTCAGAGATATCCCGTTACTGCTGTTGCCATCATCATCCAGTGTCAACAGGAGCTGATAGACATTATTACTGATGGTGTTCACTGCAGTCTCATCGGCATCAGGGTAGGTTGCGGCGATCAACGCCGAAATATCGATTTCACCCTCAGAGGCGATGATCATCCCCAAGACTCTTGCCCCGATGGAGTCACCATTGATTTCGATACCGCTTGCGGTCTGCTCCACCGTACAGCCTTTTTTAATCCCCAGACAAAACAACGTTGCAGAAGATTGTCCGCACACCTCATAGAACTCAAAAACGCCATTAATGTCTGTAACGCCCTGGACCCCTTTTTTGATCCCGGACACACTGGCTGTCGATTCACTACTGTAAGCGAGACCACTCACGCCTTTCAGAACGGCGGTTTTCTTAATGGGAATGTTGGCATCAGAGCCGTTATCACAGCTGTTCTGCTCAAATACACTGTCATCCTCGACCTGGGCATCCACAACATCCTGAACAATACCTGCCACGTTAGCACAGGCACTGGCTGCAGACTCCGGGGCTTCGGAGACATCGTCAAGCACCCCTTGCAGCTGTTCTTCAGACAATTCAATGTCCTCATCATCTGCACGGGTAATGTAATCCTGCCCGACACCGATACGGTTTTCGATAATAACGGCATCTTCATTTTGGGCACCCGTCAAAATGGTCAATGCGATAGCTTGAAGCGTTATTCGCTCGTTGTTCAGCTCATCCAGATAAAATGCCAGACCACCCGCATCCGCATCACGGCCAAATGCTTGTTGGTATAAATTGTTTATCAGCGTCTCGTTATCCAGACCACCGAACCGCCGCTCAAACTCGTCAGAGGTGCCGAAACTCTGGATAATGCCCGATAAATTCCCCTGGGCAAGCAATTCAGCATTCCAGAATGCGAGCCCTGCAGAATCGGGAATACGGCCGTAATATGCGATATAAGCACTGATCACCTGATCTTCAGTCGCTTGAAAAGATCGTGCAGCGCACTCGGCAAATGCGGAAACAGGACGAAATGCAAGCACACAAAAGAGAAAGAAGCTGAAAAGCGTCAGCACAAGAGATTTAATTTTCATGACACACCTGTAACTTGCCTGCAATGTAGATTAATAAAGATAGCCAAGGATATAAGGCGTGGGTAGCGCTGAAGCGCATTAATTGTACAAAAAACACCCATAGCTACTACTGGTGTTCCGATTCAATACAGGTTAAATTGGCTACAATGACGTCACCGGATCGACATAGACGGGGTTACCCACTTAAGTAGCTGACAATGCAACAATTTTTATCAGAACGCAACCTCAGTAACTGGATTGCTTGTCCAGAATGTGATTTGCTCGTAAGTAAGCCGATACTGGCCCGCGGCGAAAAGGCAAAGTGTCCCCGCTGCAGTTATCTGCTACACGAACACAAGCCGGACAGCCTAAACCGGACCCTGGCAGTATCTTTAGCTGGCCTGTTGGTATTCATCCCGGCAAGCACACTACCCTTATTGGGACTTGAAGCCTTTGGTTTGAAGAACAATGTCTCACTGCTGGAGTGCATTCTGGCAATGTGGAGCCGTGAGATGTATGCCGTTGCGGTTTTTGTGTTCTTCTTCAGTATCTTCTTTCCCCTGTTACGCTTAGTGATTATGCTGTATCTGGCTTTGCGTTTGCGCTGGAACCACTTCAGTCCGCACTTCATAACCTTTTTCCGGTATTTTCACCACTTGAAAGAATGGGGCATGCCTGAGGTTTTCATGCTCGGTCTCATCGTTACCCTGTATAAACTTGTGGGACTGGCCGACGTTATTTACGGGTTCGGTTTTCTGGGCTTTATTTTCTTTCTCATCACGGCCACACTGGTTACGGCATTCCTCGATGAACACTGGGTTTGGGAAAAACTGGATGAAGGACGAGAGTAGTCCGATAGACATACCGCAGCCTGCAACTTTCGATGCGACTCGGGATGGGGCGTTGCACGGAACCGCTATTGACCGGGAATGGCTTTCGGCCAAACAGGCAGGGTTAATTTCGTGCAGAGACTGCGGACAGCTCAATCCTTTGGCAGAGTCCCAACGTCAAGCCGGCAACTGCAGCCGCTGCGGCTCAAAATTACATCAGCGCCTGCCCTACAGTATTCAACGGACCTGGGCTTTTGTCATAGCCTCATTAATCGTATTTATTCCCGCAAATACCTTGCCCATGATGACGGTTTTGAATTTTGGTCACGGTCAACCGGATACCATAATTTCAGGTATCTTGTTTTTGCTGAAAATTGGCATGGTGCCGGTTGCCATAATTGTTTTTATTGCCAGTTTTCTGGTTCCCCTGGCGAAAATTCTGGGCTTGATGATTCTGTTAATCACGGTGCAACGCAATTCAACCGTACAGCCCAGACACCGGACATTACTCTATCGCCTGGTGGATCTGCTGGGAAAATGGTCAATGCTGGATGTCTTTGTCGTGACAATTATGACGGCAGTCGTTAATTTAGGGTACATCAGTAGCATTGAGGCTGGCGCAGGCGCCACCGCATTTGCCGTTATGGTCATACTGACGATGTTTGCCGCCCACAGTTTTGATCCACGCTTGATTTGGGACTTGGCAGAAACCGCGGAAAAAGCTGAAACAAAAGCGAGTAAGGAAATTCAAGAATGACCGACGAACCAAAGGACAACCCAACCCCGGCGGATGATACCCCTGGCGACGGGAACGGTAATGCCGAGCGCAACGCTGACAGTAATGGGCCGGTTGAAAGACCGCAGCAAGCCCAAATTTCGGTGAAAAACGGTATCTCCGCGGTCTGGCTTGTGCCCTTAATCGCACTGATCTTTGGCCTTTATCTCGGCGTAAAAGCCTATTTAGAGCAAGGGATCATTATCCACATCAATTTCCCGACCGCAGAGGGCATCACGCCCGGTAAAACCGAGGTCCGTTACAAAGGGCTGATTGTTGGTATCGTCAAGGATGTCAGCATGGCGGATAACCTCAAACGGGTTGACGTGACCGTCGAGATGACCCCGCAAACGGCTGATTATCTTACCGAGAATGCCCAGTTCTGGCTGGTTTCCGCAGAGATATCACTGTCCGGTGTTAAAGGTCTGGATACCCTGATGTCCGGCAATTACATTCGACTCCAGGAGGGCGACCAGAGCCTTGCAGCACGACGCGACTTCGTCGCCCTGGAATCCCCCCCACTTTTGCCGGATTCCGCTCCGGAACTGCATATCAGACTGAAAGCTAAAGAACTGGGATCGATTCGCGATGGCACCAAAATTTTCTACCGAAAAATCCCGGTCGGCGAAGTGCGTTCTCACTCTCTCAATCCCGATGGGCAGGGCGTGACCTTTGAAGCCTACATTGATGAGAAATACGCTCACCTTGTCTACAACAATACCCGGTTCTGGAATATCAGCGGCGTCTCCCTGGAGGGAGACATTACCAACCTGAAACTGAAACTCGACTCCCTTGAGTCCCTATTAATTGGTGGCATCGCCATGGGGGTACCAGAACAGCTTGAAGCCGGTGGTGCCGCTAGCCGGGGTGACCGCTTCACTCTGCATTCCAACTATGAAGCGGCTCAAGTTGGCATACCGATCAAACTCTATTTTGAGTTTGGCACGGGGATCAACGACGATATGCCGATTTTGTTTGAAGGCATTACCATGGGTCGTATTCATCGCTACACCATCGAACTGAACCGCCGCCAGATCATTGCAGAAGCCGAATTCGATCCACGCTATGACGAGTATCTTAATGATAAATCGCAATTTTTCCTGGTGAAGCCCCGTGTATCACTGAGCGGAATCGAAAATCTCGAAACCCTGACCAAAGGGCAATACGTCAGCCTACGTCCATCAACCCATGGCATTCCGGTAGCTAAATTTACCGTACGAAATGGCGCCCCCCCGATACCTGAAGATGGTCCAGGATTGCACTTGGTACTCTCGGCAAACAGTGCAGCCTCCTTATCACCGGGAACCCCGATTCTGTATCATCAACTGGACGTCGGTTCGGTACAGACGATCAAACTCAACCCGGGAGAATTTCCCCGGTTTAATGTGAAGATCCACATCCGCCCCGAATATGCTCACTTGGTAAACCGGGAAAGTCGCTTCTGGAATGCACGTGGTGTTGCCATCAAAGGTGGCGTACAGAGCTTTGAAATCAGAACCGAGTCAATCGCATCCATACTGCAGGGCGGTATCGCGTTCACCACCCCGGGACCACTTCCCCCCACCGAAACAGCGGCTTTACGGGCCCAGAACGGTGACCGCTTTACGCTCTATGAAGACGAAGAAGACAGTCAGATCAACACCCGGATCCAGGTTCATTTTGACAGCGGTGAAGGACTGCGGGAAGGCATGCCCGTAAAATATCAGGATCAGAAAATCGGCGAGGTCGACAGTCTGTCCTTTGCTACGGGGTCACGCGCAGGCTTGAGCAATATTAGCGCAAACATTCGTCTGTTCGACTGGGCCCGGAGTCTGATTCGAAACGATACATCAATCTGGCTGGTTAAAGCCAAGGTCGGACTCACTGATATCAAAAATGTCGATGCCCTGGTACTGGGAACCTATCTCGAAATTCTGCCAGGCACAGGCCGGGTTACTCAGCGACTGACAGCGCGCCAGCACCCCGCGAAATCAAGGTCACGACCACGAGGCTTAAACCTGGTTCTGCGCGGTGACCACCTCGGCTCTGTAAAAGAAGGCCACCCGATTTCATACCGCCAGATTAAAGTTGGTGATGTGATCAGCAAAGACCTGAGCGCCGATGCAAATCATGTATTGGTCTATATCAATATTTACGAAGAGTATGTCAATCTGGTTAAATCGGATTCCGTCTTCTGGAACGCCAGCGGCATCAAAGTCGACGCGGGATTATTCAGTGGCGTTAAAATCAACACCGAGTCCCTCGAAACTCTGATTACGGGCGGCATTGCATTTGCCACGCCGCCGAAACATCCGCAACAGGAAAATGTGGGTCAGGGACATGAATTTACGATCCACGACAAGAGCCGTGATACCTGGTTACGCTGGAAGCCGGGGATTCCGTTGCGAAACTGATCGGTTCCAGTCCCGGGTCCAACAGAGACTTTTCGAGAAAAGCCCCGTATACTGAGAGCATTCACGTACGGGGACAGCAAAGCCATGTCCGAACTGACTCAGACCATCTCCGAACAAACGGCCAGAGCGCCGATCAAGGTGTATTTCGACGGCGCCTGTCCGGCTTGTCGACGGGATCAAAAACGCTACAATCACTGGACGGGACACAACCGGGTTTACTGGGTGGACATCACCAACGCCGATGCACAGCTCAGGGAAAAAGGCATCGATCCGCAGCTCGCGCTTCTGATGCTTCACATCGAATTACCCGACGGCACCATCGTGAATGACATTGAAGCCTATCAAATTCTGTTTGCTCAGGTTTACTGGCTCAAACCATTGAATATGATCTTGCGATGGCACTGGCTGAAAGAATACATTCGAGGACGTTACCGGGCCGCAGTGAAACGCCGATTGGCAACCGATCCCCGCTATTGCAAACTACCCTGATTTAAGCGATCCAACTTTCGTACGAATATAACTTGCTGTGCAAATCTAAGGAGTACCCACATGACGTCGTCCGTCGACTATCCACGTGATCTGATTGGTTATGGCGCTACGCCACCCGACCCGAAATGGCCTGGCGGGGCTCGTCTGGCCCTGCAGTTTGTGCTGAATTATGAAGAAGGCGGGGAAAATTGTGTGCTGCACGGCGATGAACATGCCGAGACTTTCCT
Source organism: Oleiphilus messinensis (assembly GCF_002162375.1). Lineage (GTDB taxonomy): Bacteria > Pseudomonadota > Gammaproteobacteria > Pseudomonadales > Oleiphilaceae > Oleiphilus > Oleiphilus messinensis. Next base: position 6,023,214 of record NZ_CP021425.1, read on the forward strand.
TTCTGAAATCTACGGCGCCTCCCCCTACCCGGACCGGCACATGAGCATGGAGTCTATTTACGAATACGGCTCTCGTGCAGGGGTATGGCGTATTTTGAAAGAATTCGAACGACGCAATCTGCCGTTGACTATTTTTGCCGTTGCCATGGCATTGGAACGCCACCCGGAATTGGTCACCGCGTTGCAAGCGGCAGACCACGAAATTGCATGCCACGGCCTGCGCTGGATTCATTACCAGACTATGCCGGAAGAACGGGAAAAAGCACACCTGCAAGCGGCCATCGCCATCTTCAAACGGCTCACGGGTAAACACCCGGAAGGCTGGTATACCGGCCGGGATTCACCCCGCACCCGGTCACTGGTGGTGGAACAAGGTGGCTTTTTGTATGACTCGGATTACTACGGCGATGATCTTCCATTCTGGCAAAATGTTGATACCGGAAACGGTACCATTCGCCCTCACCTGATCATACCTTACACCCTGGATAACAATGATATGCGCTTCTCTTCCCCCACAGGGTTTGCCCAAGGGGATGATTTTTTCAACTATCTCAAAGACAGTTTTGATGTGCTGTATGCGGAGGGCGCAGAGGCACCGAAAATGATGTCCGTTGGGCTACACTGCCGACTGGTTGGCCGTCCGGGACGCTTCCGGGCCCTGCAACGCTTTCTTGATTATGTCTGCGGCCACGAGGATGTCTGGATCTGTCGACGGGTTGATATTGCACAACACTGGCACCGGTACCACCCTTATGACCGATAGCTCAACATTCCATTCACCCCGTCGTGTCGCAATTGTGGGCGGCGGACCGGCAGGCCTGATGGCCGCAGAGACGCTCATCCGGGCTGCAGCAGGGCCGGAAAGTGGCCTGGAAGTCCACGTTTTTGAGGCAAAACCATCTGTCGGACGCAAATTCCTGATCGCCGGTAAAGGCGGGATGAACCTCAGTCATTCCGAACCGGTCGAACAATTTCTGACCCGTTACCGCGAACGTGCAGACGTGATCGCAGAGCTGTTCACCCGGTTTGGGCCGGAAGATCTGCGCAACTGGAGCCATGAACTGGGAATCGAAACCTTTATTGGCACCTCGGGCCGGGTTTTCCCCCACGATATGAAAGCCGCACCGTTACTGCGTGCCTGGCTACGCCGTTTACGTCAGCAGGGCACCCACTTCCATGTCCGTCACCGCTGGCTGGACTGGCAACCAGGCCGAAACTCCGGTGACCCCGTCGTTCTCAAATTTGCGAACGACAATGGCGAGTTTAGCGATCAGTTCGAAGGTGTAATATTTGCCATGGGCGGTCAAAGCTGGTCAAAACTGGGTTCAGATGGTCAATGGCAAACGCCAATTGCCGGACAGGGGATTGACACACGCCCACTGGTTCCGTCCAATTGTGGTTTTGAACATCTCTGGAGTGATCACTTCAAATCCCGATTTGCCGGTTCACCCGTGAAATCCTGTGGATTGGTGACTCAAACCTCACAACGACAGGGCGAGCAGGCTAAAAAGGGGGAATTCGTCATATCCGAATTTGGTGTAGAGGGCAGCCTGATCTATGCACTGTCGTCCAGCATCCGAACCGAGCTCGAACAGGGCGGCAGCAGTACGCTGTATCTGGATTTACTGCCCGATCGACCGGAAGCCACCGTGATTAGACAATTAACCAAGCCACGGGGCTCAAACTCCTGGTCAAATCACCTCCGGAAACGGGTCGGACTTACGGGCGTGAAAGCCGCCTTACTCCGTGAACTGGCGCCCGACCTGAACACCGATGATGCACAGGATATCGCCCGGAAAATCAAGCAGCTGCCCCTCTGTATCGAACGGCCCCGGCCAATCGAAGAAGCAATCAGTTCCGCAGGCGGGGTATTATTCGAACAGCTTGATAACCGCCTTATGGCCACTCAATTACCAGGCGTTGCCTTCGCCGGGGAAATGCTGGACTGGGAGGCTCCAACCGGAGGCTATCTGTTCACGGCCTGCTTTTCCAGTGGCCACAGTGCAGCTACAGGCATGCTAGACTATCTGCAATCCCTAACAGAAAAGTAAACATCGCCCGGACAGGTTGATAGCGCCTGTGCAACCGCTTACGGGCCTGACTTAACGACCGAAAACTGGACCTTATTATGTTAAATTTCACGTTTCACAATCCTACCCGCATACAATTTGGTTCCGGTCAGATTGTCGCCCTGAACGCAGAGATTCCTGATGATGCCCGGGTCCTGATGATCTATGGCGGCGGCTCAATCAAGAGCAATGGCGTCTATGAACAAGTCAAATCGGCATTAGGTGAACGGCCGGTATTTGAATTCTCGGGAATTGAACCAAACCCCCGCTATGAAACCTTAATCAACGCGGTGGATGTGATTCGACAAAACAACGTTGACTACCTGTTGGCCGTTGGAGGTGGATCCGTAATTGATGGCGTGAAATTCATTGCTGCCGCAGCTTGTTTTGAAGGGGACGATCCTTGGGATATTTTTACCAAACGCGCGCCCGTGAAACGTGCATTGCCCATCGGGGTTGTACTCACCCTGCCTGCTACCGGATCTGAGTCCAATACCGGAGCCGTCGTCACCCGCGGCGAAGATAAACTACCTTTTGCCAGTCCTTTGGTTCGTCCCGCTTTCGCAATACTGGATCCTCAAGTTACCCTCACATTGTCACCCCGTCAGGTCGGGAACGGCGTAGTTGATGCCTTTGTGCACACGATCGAGCAATACTTAACTTACCCTGTAAATGGCAAGGTTCAGGATCGCTTTGCCGAAGGCTTGCTGCAGACCTTGATTGAGGACGGCCCCAAAGCATTGTCCGAACCGGATAATATTGAAGTCCGGGCAAACGTGATGTGGTCTGCCACGCTGGCGCTCAATGGCCTGATCGGTGCAGGTGTCCCCCAGGACTGGAGTACTCATATGATCGGTCATGAATTGACCGCGCTCTATGGTATTGATCACGCCCGGACACTTTCCCTGATTCTGCCGGCAATGATGAAGGTACGCCGTGATACCAAACGGGACAAGCTCTGCCAATACGCCGAACGGGTATGGAATATACGAGAAGGGAGTGACGAGGAGAAAATATCGGCCGCGATTCACGCCACCGAAGCATTCTTCCGGAAAATGGGTGTGCCGGTTCGCCTCTCGGAGGTTGACCTAGGTTCGGAGGCGATTCCTACGATTCTGAATCAATTGGAAAAACACCGGATGACACGCCTGGGTGAACACCGGGATATTGGTTTGGATATCAGCCAACGGGTATTGGAAACGGCCCTCTAGCCACCAAAGACCGCAATATGGTCTTTGCAATGGGGCCGCTGAGCGTTGAGTGTACCGTGAGCTAATCGAAATACCTCTCGGGGTGAGGCATGGTGGGTTGGATAGTGCGCCAACCCGGCACTGACCGTGAAATGCTTTTTCTTGATCGGCGTCTGCTTGATAACCGTACGAATCCGATCAGTAATTTCCTTCGCCCGCTCAACTTCGGTGTGTTTGAATAAAATGACAAATTCGTTTTCACCGTAGCGGGCGACAATATCACTATCCCGTACATACCGATCCAGGACCTCACCCACCATAACCAGAACACGGTCACCAAAATCACAACCATATTCATCACAGATCAGGACAAAATTATCGATATCCAGCTTGGCAAGCGAAAAGGGCGGGTTGTGATGCGCAGCTTGCTTATCCATTTCCTCGAGCACAATGTCGACCACGCTCGCTTCATAGAGTTTGGTGAGGGTGTCCAGACCAAAAGTTGCAGCCTCTGTCGGGTGAGGTAACAAGTCATCTACATCTGAAGATACATTTTCACCGGGCATCAGGTTACAAAAATAGTCCAGTGCCGCGACACGCATGCCAGGGTCTCGCCCCAACATCCCGGCCATGTTTTTTTTGTGTTCCAGCATATTCAGCCAGATGTGATGCGCTTGCGGTTCCGGATAAATTCTATCTGTCAGAGTTTTAACTACACTTTGATAAAAGTGCCCGGCCATGGCTTTCTCCGCCTGCCGCAGGTGCTCGTAGTTTTTGGCTGAGATGTAGGGAAAGCTGGCCAGCTCTTCTATCATATTGAATGGACACTTACCCAGCAGTTCAGCATGCACACCGCCTGCAGTGTCTGAATTTTGCACCATTTTCGTCTCCCCCAAGTGATGGAATGGAAGCGCCCCACCAACAACAATGTGTGCAGCCCTAATCGTTAATCGTTATAAGCTTATAATTTTAATTAGATTCCGGTACGCCTTGCAGGCGTCGATATCTGCTTCCGTCAATACCGCTAGTGTGCAAGATTCACACAACCTTAGTCAATAAAACAATTTCCCCGTATTGATTCGAGCCGACAACCTTGGTCGTTTGTAGCGGCTGTGGAAGCTCTCTAATGTAAAAAATCAGTAAATTTTATACTCATGAATTTACCTGCTGATGCCTTATCTGAATTCACAGGTGCGCTTATTCTGAACCTGACAACTCAACCTCTTCAGCACCTTCAAGGAGCGCACAATGAAAGCACAAATCACTCGATCAATCATACTCATGGCTGCGCTAACCACGCCAGTTGCAAGTTACGCCAAGTCAGTTGTAGCTCAAGAAACACCGGTTCACACGACGGCACAATCCGAAATCCATCAGCCTCGTATTCAACTGGCCTTGCTGCTGGATACCAGTAACAGTATGGACGGATTGATCAATCAAGCGCGTAATCAAATCTGGCAAATGGTGGATGAATTTGCCAGCGCCCGAAAAAATGGTCTTCCGCCCATTGTTGAAGTCGCGATCCTGGAATATGGAAATGACAACCTCTCAGCTGAAACCGGCTATATTCGTAAGGTCACTGCACTCACCACCGAACTGGATCGCGTCTCAGAGGCACTCTTTGCGCTGACAACCAATGGTGGCAGTGAATACTGTGGCTACGCAATTGAAACTGCCGTCAATCAACTGCAATGGAGCGACTCGCCCCATGACCTGAAAACGATCATCATCGCCGGAAATGAACCCTTTACCCAAGGTCCACGGGACTATCGAAAAGCCATCGCGGCGGCCAGATCCAAAGACATCAACATCAATACGATTTTCGCCGGTCAATATCAAAAGGGTATTCAAACTGGTTGGCAACAAGGTGCGCATCTTGCACAGGGCAATTATATGAATATTGATCAAAACCAGGTGGTCACCCACATTGCAGCCCCTCAGGATCAGCGCCTCGCCCAGCTGAATGAAAAACTGAACGACACCTATATTCCCTATGGACAACAGGGTCAGGAATCAGCTCAGCGACAACAGGAACAGGATCAGAAAAGTCAATCCATTGCCCCGGGATTGCTCTCCAAACGGGCTAAATCAAAAGCGTCCAGCGCCTACAAGAATGAGCAATGGGATCTGGTTGACGCTCTGGACTCCGGCACGACGGAATTGGAGGCAGTGGACAAGGCCATGCTTCCAGCACCGATGCAAAGGATGTCAGATAAAGAGCAAGTGGAATACATCGAATCCAAAAAACAGGAACGGAAAGCCATTCAAGAAGAGATTCAAGTCCTCGTGGAGGCAAGAGAAGCCTTTGTGGCAGAGCAAAGTACAACACCTGCAGAAGAAGCAACGGTCAGTGGCGCATTGATGAAAGCGGTGAAAAGCCAAGCGCAGGACAAATCTTTCTCATTCGAATAAATCATACCGAAGAATTTGAGCGTTTATCTTGAACTCGGCTCCGCGCACCAAATACTGCAAAACAACGGTATTGCGACCGGCAATAATGCAATAGTTGAGTTCAAGTCTTGATTAAGCAACCGCTTCCTGGATCGCCTCTGTGGTTTTTTCCAGCAAATCCTGAAAGTCCATTTCACAGAGGCCGGTATAATCAAAAATGGTTTCCTTGATCTTCTCCCATTCATGATTCGCCTGAGCTTTGCCCAGTTCCGCATACTCCCGGGTGATGTGCTCCGCCATTTTTTCGATAACCAGCAACGAGTTAACCACACTGTGCTGCTGGAGATTTTCCGCAGAAAAGCGCTCCAGATTATGGTGATCCTGAATAACCGATATCACCTCTTCCGGAAGCTTCCAGGAGCGCCCCATGTAATACCCCAACGCACAATGATCCGTGTGGTAAAGTCGGTTCTCCACGGCCAGAAACGAGTGCTGGTTCTGACCATAAATTCGCTTAAGGTTTACGAGATAGCCTTTGTTTTTCTGCATCATCAAGGGGATTCCACAGTCATGGAACAGTCCCGCCATGTACGCCAGATCCGGCTTGCAAAGTTTAAGCTCCCGGGCGATGAATGCGCTCGCCACAGCATTATCATCACTGACACGCCAGAATGCACTGAGTTCGTCCATATCAACCAAATCATAAAATGAGACCTTCAACAGGAGCGCATTGATAATATTCAGAACACTGTCCATTCCCAATAGCGCGACAGCATCCTTTACAGACTCTATTGTCCGCGCAAGCTGGAACGTTGCAGAATTGATGACTTTGATCACCGCCCCGGACACAGCGGGGTCTTTGACAATTATTTTGGCAACTTGGTCAATATCGGGATAAACCTTGGCAATATCCTGGAGAATCATTGGATGGGGTGGAATGACGATTCCTTTGAGGGCTGTTTCTGCATCAAGCTCATTAACCTGAATCTTATCGGGCACAGTAGATGACCTCCCAGATGGGGTGATTGGCGAACACAGCCCTAAGCATAGTCAATAGCAACTGAACCTGCACAGCGTTCACAACGCCATTTGAGTCTGATCCAATCAAACGTCATCGAAGCGAAGATTGTTTGCTGCCACCATTTGTTCGGTGGTGGATACCAGCTTTCGTAACCAGGCAGAAAAGTTAACCCCGGCAAACAAGTCGGGATGAGACTGATACAATGCTGCAGCGCGCCGGGATGCATCAAGAGCTCGAATGGTCTCGAGCACCTCGGGAAACGTTGCCGTTTGTTCCCCGGCAGAGGCAAAGATCAGGTTTTCCGGATCAACATGCCCCCGTTCTACCGCACAGGAGACTCGATGATTGCAGCGACACGGATTCCGGGGTTCCACCAGACCACACCGACTTGTCATCAGATTTTGAATTGCGGAACGGGCTCTGGAGAGCTGTTTGCGATATGCCACTTTAGAAATCGACAAGACATCAGAGGCCTCCTCGTGCTCCAATTCCATGATCTCGCCGAGAATGTAGGCCAACCGGTGCTTGCGATCCAGACAAAGCAACATGGCCAAAGTGCATCCAATTCTGACTTCGTCCTGCAATCGGGCATCAAATGGAAGTGGATCTATCGCTTCTGGACTGACGCTCAAGTCCCGCGCCAGATCCTCACTGAAAGCATCGAACGAGAGGGCTTGTAGCTCCGCTTTTTTTGCCTTTACCGTCATCAGGGTATTGCTGGCGATACGATACACCCAGGTTTGAAAACGACTCTCTCCCCGGAACCGGCTTAAATTTGTGATTATTTTAATCAATATTTCCTGTGTCGCATCTTCCGCATCCTGAGGATGCCACAGAAATCGCATAGCCATCTGAAAGACATCCTGACTAACCGAATTCACAATCCGGGTAAGCGCTTGTTGATTCCCTTGCACCGCCTGATCAACATCATCCTCAAGTAACGTGTTAAGTTTTTCCACCACAATGTTGTCCTCAGTTCAGCCCGCGCCATGTTAAACGTATAACAACACCGCAACGGGCTGAAGGGTTAATTTACGCCGGATTCACAGCCTCGCCTTCCAGACAATGTTTGAGCAACGTCAATTCACTCGCCAGAATTTCGGACTGTTGCTGCAAAGTGCCCTCAAGTTGTTCTAAAGGAACCGGAGGCGGCAGGAGTGTAAAACTAAAGACACTTTGATCCGCCGTTAAGTTCACAACCCTGGAATAAGCCGACGCCACAGAACCATCCGGAAACACCATAAACCAATCAACCGTCCCCTGCTCTCGGGATGCCTCTGTCCGCAGCTCAATCGGAACCTCACCTCCAGGGGTTTTCATTACCGCGTTTTTACCCGAGACGGATGCAAAAGCGTGGGTCCAATGGGGCAGGTTTTCCGACTCGGCGATATACGCATACGCCTGCGCCGCGGGAACATTCAAATCAATACTTTGTACATCGTGCATTTTCATGGATAACTCCTGCTTTCAAGCTCAACAATTCACTCAATACGTTACTCAACAGTGACGCATATCAAGCGCGTCAAACCATTAGACTTTCAGACATCCCAGGGTGTGACAGATTTTTCGGCGTTTCGTTGTCATACGTTGTCACAATAGGTACAGGATCATTCAAAGGTGTCACATTCTGTCCAGTTTCCGCTACAGCGAATTCAGCCGGATCTGCATATGATTTGAGCATCCGCTCCCGTAATTCCCGAATTTAACGGGTTTCCGAAAAAAGGCCTCATGCAGAACGCAAGGACACCACAGATGTTTATGAACCGTTTGTTTACCATTCCCCGGCGCGCTTTACCTGCACTTGCTGTTGCAAGTGCAATTTTACTCAGTGGTTGTGACAGCGACGACCTCTTGAATACCACTAGCTGGTCATTTCTGAAGTTTCGGGGAACTTGGGATCTCGCCGGTAATGGTCAAATCATGACCATTGATGAAAACTTTATGCAAACCTACAACTACAACAGTTATGGCTGTTTTAAAGTCAAACAGGTTGCCCTGCGCGATATTAAAAATTTCAGAAACTACCTGGCATTGGGGAAGAATAATTCCGTTCTGGACTTTAAAAGCCCTGCCTCTACCCGTGAGCGATACTACAAACTTGACCGGCTTCCGGAGGATTGCAGAGACAACAAACGCTTCACTCGAAAAGACCCGGTCACCACATTTGAGTTTTTCTGGCACAGTATGCGCGATTACTACGGCTTCTTCGAACTCCGCGATGTCAACTGGAATGACGTTTATGACGAGTTTCGCGATCAGATCACTGAAGAAACGACAAATACCGAACTCGCAGAGGTGTTCCAGAAAATTGTCAGCAAGATTAAAGATGCCCATGTCTCTATCTCGGATGGCGATGAAATCAACATCAGCGATACAAACTGGAAAGGTGTCGAAGTTGCGCTACTACGGAGTGACTACCTGGAGGAATTTGATGACATTGAAGCGGCCTTCGACCAGTTTTTAGCGGATCAGGATCAGCTTGTAATTCGCTTACTGGATCATCAGCAGATTAACACGGCCGGTAACAGTGACGCATTTTACTGGGGCACACTATCCGACAGCAGTATTGGCTATTTGCGAATTGACCGGGAGCAGGATCTGGAGACGACGGGCGAAGTTGAATTTTCCGAAAACATCAATGTAATGCTTGATCGTGTCGAACGTGATTTACAGGCAGCAGACCGTATTATGGAAGACGTTCTGGAGGATCTGAAACATACCCGGGGCATGATTATCGACCTGCGCTATAACGCCGGTGGCTATGACAACGTCGCCAAGCGAATCGCCCGTTATTTCAACCCGGAAAAACGCAAATTCGGCGATAAACAAATTCGCAATCAATCACATCGAGGTGAACTGATTGATCTGATGCTAGACAAGGCACCGCGACAAGCCTACGAAAATCCGATTGTTGTGCTTTCAGGTGGTTCCACCTATAGCGGTGGAGAGGTGCTCACTCTGGCCCTGAAGTCACTCCCTCACGCGAAAGTACTGGGCGCGCCTACCCACGGTGTGGTATCCGACACCTTTGGGCAAAAGCTGCCAAACGGTTGGACCCTGACAATGACCACAGAAGTCTATCGGGATGCTGAAGGTACACGATTGGAAGCTGTCGGAGTTACCCCAACTGAGGAGATCGATGCCTATAGCGCTGCGGATATGCAGTATCTTTCCCATACCCCGATTGACCGTGCGCTGCAATTGCTGAATGCAACACCAGCCAACCGGCCATCGATCAATCAGCTCAAAACGGAAATGACCCAATTCATCGAGGCAACGGGCGTACCCGGTGTCGCCGCAACGGTAATCCATGATAATCGAATTGTCTGGCAGGGCGCTGAGGGATTCGCGAATCTCGAAACCGGGCGTCCCATGTCCGCTGACACACCTGCAAATGTCGGTTCCATCAGTAAAGCCGTTATGGCCACGGCACTCATGCAAAAAATCGAGGCAGGTGTGCTTGATCTTGATGATTCGATAAATACTTACGGACTGCCATTTGCACTGGATCCCCCCCACCTGAATCGCCCGATTCGGCTCCGGGATCTGGTCACGCATACCTCAGGCATCCGCGATACAACGGGATACAGCTGCAGCTATTATGTTCATGAGACCGGCGAGTCACTGTTTGGCCTGTTTGGCTCAGATGAATGTCCGGATGATGTGCTGACCGATCCAGGCCAGTTCTATAGCAGTTATTTCACGCCAGGAGGCGAATACTATTTTGACAACCCCTACCTTGAAAGCGAATATCGTCAGTATCACTACAGTAACATTGGTGCTGGTCTGGCCGCTTATGGGGTGGAGCAAAAGCTGGGTCTTGATCTGGCAACAGAAATGAACGAGCACATATTCAAACCACTCAATATGCTCAATACCCGCTGGGACCATACCACACTTTCTGAAGCGAACCCGAAAGCGCTTCAATACACTCTGGATGAGAACGCCACCCCGATTCCTCTGCCTGAATACAGTTATCCCACTTTTTACGACGGTGATTTGAACACCAGCACAAATGATCTGGCCAAACTGCTTATCAGCATTGCCCAGGGCGGACAATTCGAAGGCAAGCGGATTCTTTCAGCGTCATCAGTTGAAACGCTACTAAGTCCGCTAACGGATGTGTTTACTCAATACAATGCCCAAGGATTGTTCTGGGTCACGGAAGGTAATTTTATCGGCCACAACGGCTATGATCCGGGCACCCTGGCCATTATGCATTACAACAAGGCAACCCGCAGTGGCTTTACCTTTATCGTGAACGGGGAGGATGGCTATATCGGGGACAACAATGTACTCAACAGTTACCAGTCTCTGGTTAGCGCGCTTTATCGTTATGGCTTATCGGAATAGGCTTGGAGAAAACGCTGTAGAAGCAAGCCGGACTAACGGATTACGCTACGGCGTAATCCGTTAGTCTCACATCAATCAAGCTTCTGGTTCAATATCTACCAGCACTTCACCGGGGGTAACACGGTCGCCTTTTGCAACGTTAACCGCTTTCACCGTACCGGCAATGGTTGCTTGCACTTCGGTTTCCATTTTCATGGCTTCGGTAATCAACAACGCCTGCCCGGCCGTGACCTGATCCCCTTCCTGCACCAGCACCTCAACGATATTACCGGGCATTGCCGTTGTGATATGGCCCGGTGCGCTGGCCTGCGCACGACCGCTTGCGGTTGTACCGGCAAAACTACCCAGCGTCTCCAGCGTGATCTCGTCCGGCACCCCGTCAAGGGTCAGGAAGATGCTGCGCTTGTTACCGTGCATTCCGCCAGCGCCCGTGATGGCGACTTCATAGGTTTCGCCGTGCACATCGATCTTGAACTCAGTCGCGACACCGGGATCAACCGGGCGTCCCGCAGTTCCGGCATCAGGGGGTAACAGCGGCTCGGGTTGCAAGGTTCCGGCGGCACGTTCTTCAAGGAATTGCTTACCAATATCCTGGAACATCGCGTAGGTCAGCACATCTTCCTCGCTCTCAGCCAGGGCGCCAATCGCTTCTTTCAGGTTTGCCATCTCAGGTTTAAGTAAATCAGCCGGACGCCCTTCATTAGGCTCTTCATTGCCAATCGCTTTACGACGGAGAACGTCGTCTACCTGCGCAGGTGGCCGACCATAGCCACCCTGAAGATAACGTCGCACTTCATTGGTGATCGTTTTGTATCGCTCGCCGGATAAAATATTCAATACCGCCTGGGTACCAACAATTTGCGAGCTCGGTGTAACCAAAGGTGGGAAACCGAGATCCTCACGGACGCGGGGGATTTCCTGAAAGACCTCCTGAATCTTGTCCAGGGCATTTTGTTCTTTCAGTTGATTCGCCAGGTTGGACATCATGCCACCGGGTACCTGGTTTATCTGAACGGATACATCTTCCCGAGTGAATTCACTTTCAAACTGATGGTACTTTTTACGTACGGCTTTGAAATAGTCGGAAATTTCGGACAACAACGCCAGATCCAGACCGGTATCCCATTGCGTGCCTTTCAGAGCTGCAACCTGAGATTCAGTTGCCGGGTGACTGGTCCCCCAGGCAAACGCAGAAATGGCCGTATCAATATTGTCCGCACCGGCTTCAATCGCTTTCAATTGGCACTGTGCCGCCAAGCCTGCAGTTGCATGGCTGTGAATAAACAGCGGCAACTCAACGTTTTCTTTGATCGCTTTAACCAGATCATAAGTCGCATATGGCGTTAAAAGGCCAGCCATATCCTTGATCGCAATGGAGTCCGCGCCCATATCACGCAGGTCTTTGGCCTGCTGCACAAACAGATCAATCGTATGAACCGGGCTGGTTGTATAGCAAATCGTGCCCTGAGCATGCTTGCCGGACTTCTTCACTGCGGTCATCGCCGTCTGCAGGTTACGCAAGTCATTCAATGCATCGAACACGCGGAATACATCGATTCCGTTATCAGCCGCTTTCTGGACAAACGTTTCAACAACATCATCGGCATAATGACGGTAGCCCAAAAGGTTCTGGCCACGGAGCAGCATTTGCAGACGGGTATTGGGTAACGCCGCTTTCAATTGACGCAGGCGTTGCCATGGATCTTCTTTCAAGAACCGGACACAGGCGTCGAACGTCGCGCCGCCCCATACTTCCAACGACCAGTAACCCACTTGATCCAGTTTGTCACAAATTGGCAGCATATCTTCAGTACGCATACGGGTCGCAATCAATGATTGGTGAGCGTCGCGCAATATTACATCGGTCACATTAACTTTTGTCATTTTCAATCTCCTGTGAACTCTGGCTCTTACAGGCCGGCATAGGCGGCAATGGCGGCGGCGATCGCCAGGGCGACCTCACTTGGATGGCGTTTTTCTGAATAATTCAACAATTCCGGATGTTCGGGCACAAAGCTGGTATCAAACTCACCAGACCGGAACTGTGGATGTTGCAGAATTTCTTTGTAATACGGGGCGGTGGTTTTAATCCCTTGCAAGCGCATGTCTTCCAGGGCGCGCATACCACGATCCATCGCATCTTCCCAATTCAATGACCAGACAATCAGTTTCAGGCACATCGAATCAAAATAGGGCGGGATGGTATAACCGGTATAAATTGCAGTATCCGTTCGGACACCCGGTCCCCCCGGCGCATAATAACGGGTGATTCTGCCGAAGCTCGGTAGAAAATCGTTTTTCGGATCTTCAGCATTGATCCGGAATTGCAACGCGTAACCCCGGTACTGTATATCTTCCTGCCGATAACTCAGGGGACGACCCGAGGCAATCAGTATCTGTTCCCGGACAATATCGACGCCGGTAATCTGCTCGGTAATGGTATGCTCAACCTGAACCCGGGTATTCATCTCCATGAAATACACTTCATTCCCAGCCAGCAAAAACTCAACCGTTCCCGCATTTTCATAGCCGACCGCTTTCGCAGCCCGTACCGCTAAATCACCGACGTAGGCACGTTGTTCCGGGGTCAATTGGGGACTGGGGGCAATTTCAATCAGCTTCTGGTTACGACGCTGAATGGAACAATCCCGTTCAAACAGGTGCACGACGTTGCCCTGGGAATCCGCCAATACCTGTACTTCTATGTGCTTGGGATTGACGATACACTTTTCCATAAACACTTCAGCCGAACCAAATGCCTTGGTGGCTTCAGAAATAACACGGGGATACTGCTGACGCAAATCGGCTTCGCTGTCACAACGACGGATTCCGCGACCGCCACCACCGGAAGTGGCTTTCAACATCACCGGGTAGCCAATTTCAGCAGCCACTTCAACGGCCTCGTCCAGACCACTCAAGTTACCTTCCGTGCCCGGTGTAACCGGCACCCCGGCGGCGATCATGCTGGAGCGGGCTTCAGTCTTGTCCCCCATACGGGATATCACATCCGCACTGGGACCAATAAAAACAATACCGCGCTCGGCACAGATGCGGGCCAATTCTGCATTCTCCGAAAGAAAGCCGTAGCCCGGATGGATTGCATCGCAGCCCGTCTCCACTGCCATATTGACAATACGGCGGGGATCCAGATAGCCCGCTAATGGATCATCGCCAATAAAATAGGCTTCGTCAGCACGTTTGACATGCAAACCATATCGATCCGGGTCAGTGTAAATCGCCACAGATCGAATATTCATTTCCGCACACGCTCGAACGATCCGGAGCGCGATCTCACCACGATTGGCAATGAGTATTTTCTTGAGCATGAGTTTCCTCCAACAAGGAATCAATTGCTGAATCACCAGCTGAGGAGATTCCGTTGATCTTGTTTATAGCCTAACCGAGGTTTCTCACAATAAAAAATTGATATTTTTTTGTTTTACCATAAGGTATACCTTATAGATGAACTGAGATCGCAAGATGCCCCGAAATATTCAACCCTTATTAAACCGACTGTCGTTCAGGCAGCTGCAGGTCTTTATGACCGTGTCGAGATTGAACAGTTACAGTAAAGCAGCAGAAGAGCTTGGGCTCACCCAACCGGCGGTCAGTGCGCAAATTCGACAACTGGATGATGCGCTGGGACAACCCTTGTTTGATTATGTTGGCAAGCGTTTGTATCGAACCCAGGTGGGGGATGAACTGGCACTGGCAACACGCAATATTTTCAATGAAATCGAGCGCTTGCAAATGGAAGTCGCAGAACTGCAAGGGAGTGTAAGAGGCGAATTAAAGCTCGCTGCAGTCAGCACGGCACAGTCCATTGTGCCCCGATTGCTGAAAGGGTTTCTCCAGCAATATCCGGAAGTCAGCATCCGGGTACGCGTCGTAAACCGGGCTCAAGCGCTTGACCGTTTGCAGCAGAATACAGATGATTTGGTGATCATGGGTATGGTGCCTTCGGATCGATCCTTGAGCTTTACGCCTTTTCTGGACAACGAAATGGTTGCAGTCATCCCGGCTGAACACCCATTCCAGAAAAGTCCCCCTACAAAAATCCAGACATTTCTCAACCAGCGACTCATTTCCCGGGAACCCGGCTCAGGCACGAGACTGGCATTGGAAGCATTTTGTGCGGAACACCGCCTGGGCCTGAAACCCTATATGGAGCTGGGTTCGAACGATGCCGTGAAGCACGCCGTACTCGCCGGGCTTGGCGTAGCGGTCCTGCCTCGGGTCAGTATCGATGCGGAACTCAAACTGGGCTGGTTATCCATCGTTCCGCTCGCGGGATTTCCACTCCGGCGTTCCTGGTGCACCGTGCATCCAAGGGGAAAACACCAAAGCCCGGTGGCCCTCGCCTTTATCAACTACATTCAGGACAATATTCCAAACATGAAGGCGATACTGTCCGAGCATCACTCGCCCTCTTAATTGGACGGCCCGGAATATCGGGAGCTGATCTTTTGATACTCCCCACTGCTGTGTAATTCAGCCAAGGCATCCCACACCGTCTCCGCAACAAATGTCTGTGTCTTGTAAAATTGGTGACTGAACAAGAGAAATTGCGCATCCTCATGCAATGGAATGGAATGCTTGCGAATAACACTGTAGGCGGGATCAGACGCGATGATGGGCCCAATCTCCGCATCATATCCCGCTACTGCGGCCAAACCACCCCGCGACAGCCATTCCACGATATCAGGCTGGTAATACTCCTCTCGAACCATGACGCCCATATCTCTCAGGATCGAACCGATGGAATACCCCAAACCCGTTGCGACCTGGCCCCGGGGTGGCAGCACCAGCTGTGTTCCATCCCAAATCACGGAATCATCAACTGTGTAGAGCCAGTAGTGAGATACGTACATACTGCGGCTTACATCCAATGCGCCATTTGACGTTCTCGGATATTCACCAATCCTTTCCCGCTCTGGCAAATAAGAGGCCGCAAGCGCACCATCAACCCGCCCCATTTCGACATTCAACAGGCAACGCTTCCAGGGTAATCTGACCAAATCAAAGGTAAATCCGGTTTTCGTTTCGAGATAATGGACAACATCCATTTCAATACCGGCTTGACGAGGCGAAGCAATAAAAAAGGGAGGGTAAGGTTGGTCGATCCCGCACAGCTTGATATTGACAGGTGCTTCTGCAGAAACATTTGCACAAGTGCACAGAAGCAACATCAACACAATGCAGGTTCGTGATATGCTGAGTATCATCATTCAAGTCCTGTACGCCGAAAAACTGGCGGCGACGGAATTAACAGGCTACCGGTAATATGATTCACTACCGGTATATTACTTATCTGCTAGTATAGCATTGACCATACGACAAGTATGTCCGCCGTAAAAACATTACAAAGGCAACCCTGAAGGAGGCCAGATTTGCACTGTCCAAAATGCAACGACGTTCGATTACAAGCCACTAAACTCGATGAAGGGCTGTCTGCCATGGGTTGCCCCCGGTGTGAGGGCGCATTTGTTTCACTGCTCTATTATCGGGATTGGGCAGAACGATGTGGCGAAGCACATTTGGCCAATAAAGCCGAGCCGGAACGGGTTGAACCGGAAACCACGGTGACCGCGATGGGCTGCCCGAAATGCAGTAAACTGATGACCAAGTATCGAATTACCGGTTGCCGCAACAACCGCCTGGACCTGTGTTCATCCTGCGATGAGGCCTGGCTGGACGGAGGTGAATGGGAATTACTGAAAGCCCTGGACTTAAGCCATAAAATGCCCATGGTGTTCACTGAACAATGGCAACGAAATGTACGCCAACAAGTAACGGAAGACAGCCGAAAACAGCGCTTCCTGAAAATATTGGGTGAGGCGGATTTAAGTGAAGCTGAAAAAGTACGCCAGTGGGTAAAAGATCACCCACGACGTGCAGATATTCTGCGCTACCTCAGTTTCGACTGAGCCTGCTGATTTCCAGCCGGAGCATTTAAGATAACTCCGGCTGCTCGATCAATTCGATTTTATAACCATCCGGATCCAGCACAAAAGCGATGACATCGCGATCATCATCCTGCATCGGCCCGGGTGCTCTGACCACACGTCCGCCTTGAGCCTCAATATGCTGACAACAGGCATGGATATCCCGAACCCCATAGGCAACATGACCGAATGCAGTCCCCGGTTCATAGTCGATTACATCCCAGTTATGGGTCAACTCCAGAACCGTATGTGAATGTTCCGGGCCGTAGCCGAGAAACGCCAGGGTATATCGGGAGTCAGGATAATCATGCTGACGCAATACATTCATACCGAATGTCCGGGTATAAAATTGAATGGATTTTTGCAAATTCCGCACACGCAACATGGTGTGTAATATGCGATGGGGATATATTCCGCTTTGATGCTCATGAGTACTCAAAATTATCAACTCCAGACCTGGGTGAATTGGTTTTTCACATGTCACAAATATCAATCGAATGCCGACCTAATACGCAACTGGACAACAAAAATCGCTGCCCAGTGACTGTATCCTGAGAGGCCCTTGAGAGAAGTCCGATGACAACGATAACAACGAGCGCTACAGCTGATAAAACGGTGAATTCAATTCACGACTCGCTTCTGCAACCACCTCACCATCAAAAACCCGCGTGGTAAACGCACCACCCAGCTGTTTTGCTTCAGTGGGGAAATACTCCAATGCGAAGCGCTTGGCGTTTTCAACACTGTCAAAAGCATACAAACCACCGGGATTATGACAGTGCAGCGCGCTCAACCAGGTTTTGCTCAAAATACCCGGCTGCGCTTTCAGTATGGGGTTCATTGTTTTCCAGGGCACATCACCAAACGGAATATTGAGCTGCACATCGGTGTAAACAAACGCACGGGGCAACATTTCCAGTCGGGCACCAAAGTGCACGGAGTTCATATCCCGGCTTGCCGCTTCGGTAATTTCGCCATCGTACAAGCGCGTGGTCTGGGCAACACCGATGCTTGCTGCTTCCCCTGGAAAGTAGCCGTTCACAAATTCCTGTGCCGTTTCTCTGGACTCGAACACATAAAACCCGCCCAAGGAGTGATTGCCAACGCCGGCCAACCAGGTTTTGTTCAGTAAACCCGGCTGTTTCAGGAGTACCTGATTGATCTTTTGCCAAGGTGCATCCGCAAAAGGCATCGTCAACTGCAGTTCTGTATAAACAAACGTTTTCATATCTTTCATCTTTTCATCTCCATCGATAATATAGTGATCGTTATGTTGCGATCACTATAAAACTAATATAACGATCACTATATTTCAACAATTAAATTCCCTGTTGCGTAAAAAATATCACGATCGCTATAATTATGACGAGATCGAGGAGGCAGAACAGATATGTCTAAAAAAGCAGAAACTCAGGCCCGAATCGTCGAGGCAGCAGGCCGGGGCATAAGAATGAACGGCTACGGCGGCATCGGTATCGATGGCATCGCAAAAGGTGCAGGGGTTACATCGGGCGCACTTTATGGCCATTTCAAATCAAAATCTGCGGTGTTTGATGCGGTTATTCAGACGGGTATGGATGCATTGATCGAAGGCATTCAGGCCTGGCAACAACAAGAAGGTGAGCAGTGGTTAAAACCGTTTCTGGATTGGTACCTGAGTGAGGAACAAATCAACAACCTCTGTGATGGCTGCGCTTTACCGGGCCTCGCCGTGGATATCTCACGTGGCACACCAGAACAAAAACAGTTCTTTGCGGAACGCTTCCAGCGAGTCATTGAGTTGGTTGAATCAGGACTCTCCAAGCGTTCAGACAGCAGCCCCCGGATGCGGGCACAAACGATACTGACATTATTGACCGGAACGGTCAGCGTCGCACGTGCCATTGACGACAGCAACGAAGCCCAAAGCGTCATCCGCGCGACAAAGATTACGCTTGACTCATTGACGTGATCCTGTGTGAACGATCCCCCCCTTGCACTGCTATGGGCTTCCCAGGATATCGCTAAATCAGTTTTCTGTTGCCTTTGGTCGACGATTCGATTTCATGCAACAACCTTAAAAGCACAGGGGGTAAAGGCAACAACACCATCAAACCTCGGCCATGGGCTTCCAACGCTTTCAGGAATCCAACCAGAGCGCTTTCCGAACAATCGACCTCAAGGAGTTCCTCCTCGTGCAGAATCTCGATGCTCTCAATTCGCTCCGAGGTTTCAAAGTGTTGCTCGCCTTCCGTGCGCCGGTAAATATTATCGACCCCTTTACGCCAGATAATCTCAAAGTCGATATTTAAAATATTAATAATGTAATGCTTCTCGTGCCCTGTGAATTCACTGTGATGCATTGCCGTGCGCTGCTCACTCTTAGCAATCACTTGGTAATTCAAGCTCTTCAGTATCACTGGATATTGAGTTGTCATAGCGCCCTCCTCTGGCCAAAGCCATTCTTGATCGTTACTCAGTCGACCCATTTTCCCATGGAGTAACCGGACATAAATGTGACGAACCTGTCATTTGAACAAGCTCTCACAAATCGTGACGAATGCCTCACAAATAAATTGTGATCTGTAACAGCGATAACTATAGACCAAGTTACCCGGCATGCACTTAAAATTCTCCCGGGATTCGACAGTCATGCACTTCCATTCTTGCAACGCCTTGCTGCTTTTACAGCCACTCGCCTATTGACTATGAAGTATACATATGTATACTGAATCCAAGTATACAGTTGTATACACTTTTCCATAATTCAAAACAATGATGAACAAGCATTGAGGCAAGCACATGAAAAATTTCGCAGGTAAAGTCGCAGCGATCACGGGCGCCGCATCAGGAATCGGCCGCGCACTTGCAATCGAGTTGGCTAAACAACAGTGCCACCTGGCATTGTCTGATGTAAATGAAACCGGCCTGGCAGAAACCGCCGCTTTAGCCTCAGCGCATGGCATCAAAGTCACCACAACCAAAGTCAATGTTGCAGATAAAGACGCTGTCCACAAGTGGGCCACTGACACCGTAAAAGCCCACGGGAAAGTGAACCTGGTTTTCAACAATGCCGGTGTGGCCATGGGTGGTATCGTCGAAGATACAGACTATTCCGACTATGAATGGATGATGGGCATCAATATGTGGGGTGTTATCTACGGCACCAAAGCATTCCTGCCGTTAATCAAACAATCCGATGAAGAAGGTCACATTATCAACATTTCAAGTATCTTTGGCTTGTTCTCTCAACCCACCCAGAGTGCGTACAACACCGCTAAATTCGCGGTACGGGGTTTTACGGAATCCCTTCGACAGGAACTGGATCTGGAACAGGGCCAGGTTTCCGCAACATGTGTCCACCCGGGTGGAATCAAAACCAATATCGCCAAAAATGCGCGCATGAGTGACAGCGTCAGCAAGCTGAGCCAGAATGGTGCAGATCCGGAAAGCATGCGCAATCAATTCGAATCGCTGTTTATCACCACACCGGAAAAAGCCGCTCAGGTTATTCTGAAGGGTGTGAAAAATAACAAACGCCGCGTCCTGATCGGACCCGACGCAAGAGGTGCAGACCTGATGCAACGTATGTTGCCAACCGTCTACCAGAAACTGGTAACCGCGTCGTTCAAACTCGCCAGTCGATAATCAGTCTGCCGTTTCGATCACCGGGGCCAGCAAGTCGCCCCGGTCTGATCCTGCCAAAAGTACACAAATCAACCCTGCTAATGAAAATCCCGCCAAACCATAAACCAAAGGCAGAATGGTTCCATCATACCGATAGCCGATATACCAGCCCAGTGGAATTGAGATCAGGCCACCAACGGAAGAGATCACCGCAGAAGCCATGCCAGCAATGTGCCCCATGGGTTCCATGGCCACACTGTTCAAGTTACCGAACAGAATCCCGATACAAAAAAATGTAACCAGCATGTAAGCCATGAACCAGGCAAAGGGTGGTACACCATTCGCGTGTTCGGTGACCATCACAAATACCAGTGAAAGCAAGACCATACACACAAACGCGAACCGACACAGCGCTTTCATGCCATAGCGCACCACAATTCGAGAATTAACCAGTGACGCCGCCCCAATCGCCAGGGCCAACAAGCCAAAATAATACGGGAAGTGGGTTCCGGTCTGGTACAGCTCCACAAAAACCTGCTGGGTCGATCCTAGGTACCCGACAAAACTGGCGAATAAAAATCCTGAAGCTGCCGTATAAGCCAGTGTCTGACGATGGCTTAAGACTTCGAGCAACGCCTGCCCGACTTTATCCGCCGTAATTTGCCTACGGCGGCCTTCAGGCAAGGTTTCCTGTTGTCTAAGTCCGAACCACAGCACCGCAACGACAGCCAATATCAGGAAGAAAGCAAAAATGGCACGCCAGTCTGCGATAAACAATATACCCTGCCCGATTATGGGTGCCAATGCGGGCACAAGGATAAAGACCGCCATCACCATCGACATAATCCGGGCCATGGACGCGCCCTGAAATTGATCCCGCACCAATGCAATCGAAACTATCCGGGGCGCGGCCGCGCCGAGCCCTTGCAGAAAGCGGCCTATCAGCATCACCGTAAAATCCTGGGCCAACATGCTGATCAAACAGCCTACGATGAATATCACCATACCGAGTAGAATCGGAATCCGACGTCCGAATCGATCCGAAAGAGGCCCAGAAAGCGCCTGTCCAATGGACAGCCCGAGAAATAAAACGGTGACCACCAGTTGTGCATCATTGGCATGGGATACCTGTAAATCCGCACCAATTAACCCCAGTGCCGGTAACATAGCATCAATGGCCATGGCAACCATGGAGATCATAAGCGCCGTCAGCGCAATAAACTCCCCGGTAGAGAGCGTGTTTCGGTAAGTAGACAATCGACTATCCTGAATATTGAAAAGAGGCGAGCAGATAAAGCGCCAATACAGTGCGAGAATCAACCACGTTAAACCAAATTCGGTGCGATAGCTACGCGACTTAAGTAATAGCCAGACAACTTGAAGCATCGCGACGGCTCAGGAGACCTCAATATGCACTCCAATACAACTCAATTCCCCAGGCTCACCCACATTGCACTCCATGTCAAAGACATCGAGGCGACTATCGCGTTTTACCAAAACTACTGTAATATGCAAATCGTTCATGATCGAAGCCATGGCCCCAAACGCATTGTCTGGCTGGCCGAACCAGGGCGGGAGTCCGATTTTATATTCGTTATCATGAATGGCGGTGACAATCTGCATCTTGCCACGAACGACTACCGCCACTTCGGCTTCGCTGTTGCGTCCCGGGAAGCAGTCGATTGCATAGCCGATGCGGCACGGGCAGCGGGTGACCTGATCTGGGAACCCGTGGATGAACCCTATCCGGTCGGGTATTACTGTGGCCTTAAAGATCCAAATGGAAATGCGGTTGAATTCAGCTTTGGGCAGCCTCTTGGCCCCGGAGCACAAGCGATTAACGCATCGGTTTCCAAGCTCTGAATTCACGCCCCCCCTGAATTCACATCAAGATAGAGAGGGAATTTCAAATGTCAGCACTTACACTTGTTATCGGTAATAAAAATTATTCGTCATGGTCATTGCGACCCTGGCTCTTGCTGAAACACTTCAATATTGAATTCGACGAAATCAAAATTCCACTGTATCAAAGCGCAAGTGCGCTCGCACTGGAACAACACTCTCCGTCCAGAAAAGTACCCGCCCTGATTCATGGAGACCTGACCGTCTGGGACTCGCTGGCAATTTGTGAATATATCTCCGAGAACCTGCTGCAGAATGCTGGCTGGCCTGAGGAGACAAAAGCCCGGGCGTTGGCGCGCTCGATCAGTGCCGAAATGCACTCCGGTTTTTTCGCGCTGCGCAATGAGCTTCCCATGAATTGCCGATGCCATATCCCCGGTTTTACGCCGTCAAATGCGGCGATTGCAGACATTACCCGCATCAAATCCATCTGGCAGAGTTGTCTGGAAAACCATGCTGATCGGGGTGATTGGCTTTTAGGTACATTCAGTATTGCAGATTGTATGTTTGCCCCGGTGGTACTCCGCTTCAAGATTTACAGTATCACTCTGGAGCCGATATTACAGCGTTATGCAGACAACGTGCTCGCTCACTCAGCAATCAAGGAATGGGTGGCTGCCGGGCAAGCGGAGTCGGAAATGATCGCTAAGTTCGAAGTGGCTGAATACTGATATCGCAAAAAAAATGCAGTTCGAATGGTGGCTCTGCCACATTCGAACTATTCTCAAGGAACACCCGCGTCACAACGTTTCATGATCAAGGAGATATGAGCATGCCCACAGAAGTCGCGAAGTTCCTGCTAGATCCCGTAAAATATGCAACTCAAACCTGTATCAACCTGCAAACGGGAAGTGGCTCTGGAACCACGCTCGGCGGATTCGATGCAAACAAGTCTTACTCACCCTGTTATTTTAATCTTGCACCTTGGTCCAGTTCGGTATTTTCCGCAACGAATCAGGTGATGCTTGAACCGACAACGACCCCAGGAACCGGTCTGATAACAGGTTACTATGTCCCCTACCTGGCTTATGGCACAATCACCTCGAACAATGCCAGCCTGGTTGTACTGGACAATGTCCCCAAGTCCAACCCACCCTACAAATTTATCTTCACCGGTGGACAGAACGGCTGCAGCTTGCTGTTACTCAAGGGCACCAGCTCCAGCAATGTATGTGCCCTGCACTATCCCAACTCGGACGGCAAAAAGAACGGCTACCCGCTGCTTAGTCGCATCAACAAATCTGCCTCAGACATCATTCTCGCAATCGATTTCGATCTGTACGGCGATACCAACAACCCGAATGCGGCCAGCTTTTTCTATTACGATGGCTCGGAATGGATTGGGGTCACCCAGCCTCAGATCCAGGGTGCACCGGACATGACCCATAAGCGCAACTCCATGTCGATCAATAAAGCGGCCAAAGTAAGAGTGGTGAAGGAAAATTCCATTGGTACTGTCGGCTGATTTATAACGGCCGGTTAATTTATGACTGCGGTTTAATTTATGTTCGTCGATTAACCTGAAATGGGCAGCAGGACTGAAACTGGCTTTGGGAGCAACAACTCATGAGCAACCTCATTCAAGAAACACAAACCACTTGCGAAACGGAAAATGGCTATGGTGCCATTGAGCTTGTTCTGAAACCCAAAACCAAAGATCTCGGCGGTTTCTCGGTCAGACGGCTGCTGCCAACGGTTCAGCGAAAAATGGTCGGTCCCTGGATTTTTTTCGATCATATGGGGCCTGCTCATTTCAGCGCTGGAACCGGTATCAATGTCCGCCCGCATCCCCATATCGGTATTGCCACCGTAACCTATTTATTCCAAGGTGAGATGTTACACCGGGATTCCCTCGGCAGTGAACAGGTGATCTCGCCTGGGGATATCAATCTCATGGTTGCTGGCAAGGGCATTGTCCATTCCGAGCGGGAGCGCCCCGAGGTCACCGCTCAAGATCATACATTGCATGCACTGCAACTCTGGCTCGCACTGCCAGTGCACAGCGAAGAAACCGAGCCGGCCTTCTATCACTATCCTGAAAAGGACGTTCCCGCACTGAACCTGAATGGCGTCAGAATCCGCGTGATGATGGGCAGCGCGTACGGCGTTACATCACCGGTCAAAACGTTCGCCAAAACCCTCTATGTAGAAGCCATGCTGGAGGAAGGACAAACTCTCACTTTACCCGACGCAGATGAACGCGCCATTTATATCGCGGATGGATCAATCAAAGCGAAGGATACCACGCTGATGGCCTATTCCATGGCCGTCGTCACAAACGAGACCGGCGTGCAAATCGAAGCCCTGGAAGCCAGCCGAATAGCCATTATTGGCGGTGAGGCAATGGACAAGCGCTTCATCGACTGGAACTTCGTCTCCAGCCGAAAAGAACGAATCGAACAAGCCAAAACCGACTGGAAAGCGGGACAATTTCCACCCGTTCCCGGTGACGACGAATTCATCCCCTATCCCGATTAGAGTTCCAACGCCTGCAAAGCTGTTTTGGGAGCATTCGAAAAAATTTTTAGGTTTCTTGAATTATTGTGTCGATTCACAGCCACCTCAAACGATTACTGAATACATCAATTGATGTTATGACCCTAAATGACGTCAGGAACGCAATTAATAGTCTGAAAAAAGTTCTACCTCCCGTGCAATTAAGACACGGGATGGAATCACTCAAAACATGGAGGAATACCCAATGAAAGTGATGGTAATCGTTAAAGCAACAACAAGCTCAGAAGCAGGGCAAATGCCAAGCGAAGCACTTTTGACTGCGATGGGTCAATTCAATGAAGAGCTGGTCAAGGCTGGAATCATGCAATCTGGAGACGGATTGAAACCCAGTTCTGAAGGGGTACGCATTCGCTTCAAAGGCAAAGACAGAATCATTACCGAAGGCCCGTTTACGGAAACTAACGAACTTGTTGCCGGCTATTGGGTCTGGAATGTCGAGTCCATGGAGGAAGCCATCGAGTGGGTCAAAAAATGCCCGAACCCCATGGAAGAGGAATCCGACATCGAAATTCGCACATTCTATGAAATGGATGACTTCGCCGAAGCCGATCCAAGCGGCAAGATAAGAGAACAGGAGGCTGGATTACGCAGCCAGATTGCAATGAAGCAAGCGACAATTAACAACTACCTGTTCTTTCCAGGGGACACCGAAGACGCACTGCAATACTATCAACGCCATCTGGGTGCGACCATTGACCTGTTGATGCGCTTTTCCGACAGCCCTGAGCCCATACCGGAAGGCATGGTACCCGAAGGCTACGAAAATAAAGTGATGCATTGCGAATTCACCATCGGCGACTGCAAAATCATGGCCTCGGACGGCTGCGGTGGAGAAGTAAGAACAGCCAATCGGGGCTTTAGCCTGGCATTAACCATTCCGTGCGAAGACGAAGCACGCCGCGTATTCAACGCGCTTGCAGATGGTGGCGAAATACAAATGCCACTGGATAAAACGTTTTGGTCACCGCTCTTCGGCCAGGTAAAAGACAAATTCGGCATCGCCTGGATGGTAATGCTGCCATCCCCGGAAGAACTGTAAGCAGCTCACGCGAACCGTCCTGTTTGCAACCACGACGGGACGGTTCGCTGAACTAAATCAAAGCTTAAATGGGATTACTTAGGCTGCGACAGAATTGAAATTTGTGATGGCCATGCCTGTCCCCCTTGGCGAACATAGTCACTTGTTAGGTACCCGATGCTTGAGCCAATAAATACGCTAAGAATAATACAGCAAAAATTAGATTACCTATCCCTACTTTAATAAGTTCAGATTTTGGAAAGTTGTACTTTTTAAAACTTATAAAACATGAAATAAATGACCACGTTTTTAAGGCAACGCCAAACACCAATAAAGGTATCGCTAGAGATGGAACAAAAAACACATAAAGATAAACCAAACCAAATATAAACGCAGTACCACCAGTAAAAATTTTAAACTGCATTAATTGCGCGGTTATCTCGTTACCATCGTAAGAATTTGGTAAATCCTGAAACCAAATAGTAAACGCACCTATTAAATTATAAAGAGCTGCAACCACCAGAATATAATCCATTATTTTCTCCAAGTAATTTTTTCAAACAAGCGTTTGAATCCTACTTGCAAAAGAAAGAATGAACAAGACTTATTTGCCTAATGCCATACTCACCGGGAAATTAGGAGCGCAGCTAGTAATTTGTCGAGCCTATAGGGGACAGACATCGACCAAACTCCATAGGTCATTACAAAATATATTCTCAAAGTTATGAGTGGGTGTCCTGTGTATTTGCAGGTGGAGGCTATTCTGAAAGCGAATTCCTAGAGACCGATTTCAACTTAACTCGGAGTATTAGGATAGACCCAGGGATTGGCTAATAACCTTATTAATGTTGGGTTATGATTAACCCAATTGCCACCAAAGAAGAAAAAGAAATGGAAATTCAGGAAAATGAATAGCATTGATTTTTATAACATCAAAGTACATGGAGAAAGCAAGCAATCTTCATTCGAAGATTTGTGCATGCACTTTTTTTGTAGAGAACTGAAAGTATCGTCAATCGATTCTTATCAGAATCAGCCAGGAATAGAAACAGAGCCGGTTTCAATTAATGGAGAATTGATAGGATTTCAGGTTAAGTATTTTCAAGGGAAGTTTGATTGGGAACAGATACAGCATTCGTTGTTGGGGGCGGAGAATAAGTCTACTAAGAGCCGGAGGTTTGATCTCCGTTTCCCGGATAATGTCTTTAAAAAATATGGACTGACGAAAGTTTATATTTACTCGAACAAAGAAAAAACTCTTAATCGACGGGACAAAACAAAAGCCGAATTGCTTATCAATAAGGTGGCATCAAAGTATGGTTGCACAACTACTTTTGTTTGTGAAAAAGCACTAGTTCAAAAACTCATTATGCCTACTAATAAAGATTTGTCTCAGCTGTATTTTGGTGTTGGGGATGAGCTAGGTGTAATCAAGAGAACCATATCGTCTGAGCTTCAGACATTTCTCAGCTCTTCAGAGTATCTGCCAATACCAATTACTGATCAAACTGGAAAGAAAATATCAGACTTAAGTCGTTTCGTTCTTGTTGGCAGCACTAATACCTATATCCTTTCTGGTAGCCCCGGCTCAGGAAAAAGCATCCTTGCTAGAAAACTTTTTCAAGAGTTAGGTGGATTAGACTTGGAACTAGACAAGGAGCGTATCCAACTATTTACGACTAACAAAGTGATACCAGTCCTTATTAATCTTAAAGACTGTGCATTTGAAACCGTAGATTATTTGGTTGGGAAAGTTAAGTCAGAGCTAGGTTTGGATAACTCTACGCTCCACTATTGCTATTTATTCGATGGCCTCGATGAAGTGTCTGAAGAGCGACTTGATTCAGTCCTATCCTTCTTGAAAAAGCTGTCAGCAACAGAAACTAAATCCAGAATCGTTATAACTTGCAGAAAAGGAAACACAAACTTAAGAAGGCTTAGAAGTTATTTTTCTTCAATTAATACTATGTCTATCGAAGATCTATCTTCCGCGGAAATTGAGGCTTATTTCAAAGGCAAAATGGATTGTAAAAAGATTGATCACTTGAAAGCCCTTTCCGTTAATAACAGCTCTTTATTATCCGAAGTGAAAGACATACTTCTGGCGGAATTACTTTGGCAAACAATTGAAACGCTCGGTGAACATAGCAATTCCATTGATTTGATAAGAAAGAAGGTCGACCTTTTGTTGGGAAGCCCTCAACATATAAAAAGTTTGAATAAACTTAATCTCTTAAACCCAAAAAAAGGACAGATTTTAGAACTACTGCAGCGTATCTCGTTTGAGTATCACGATAAACGGAAAAACAAGTTTCAGTTTAGATTTTATATAGCTGAGCTTCAGCACTTGGTACAAGACTTACTGCCGAAACTAGATTATCGCTCAGTAAACGAAATTATTAGTTACATATCTGATTTGTTCTTTGATACTACACCAGTTGCTTCAGAGGGCATGTCAGATACCTACATTTTCCGGCATCGGCGTTATCAAGAGTTTTTCTTTGCGCAAAAGTTGAAAAAGGAATATGAGAAAGACCCAGCAATTGTTCGCCAACTCAAAGTCATATCGAGTAGAGACTTCTTTGAAGACCTCTTTTTAGTGTATGTAAGGAATGAGTACCTCAACGAGGGAAATATACTAGGACTTACGGATTTAAACCTCATAGATGTATATTTGGGAAAGAATGATAAGTTTGGAGTTGATGACAACGACTTTTTTTCATCATCTGAGTTTTTAGGTTGTTTATTGGCTCAAAGCGATGAAGTGTATGATGAAATTCTCGGTGATAGAGATCTTGCCATTGAATCTAGATTGCTGATTGACGTTGAATCTGCGCGTGCTCTTACACGAGAACTCAAAAGTGGGGGGCATAGCGAATTGGATCTGTTAGAAGATCAATTCAAGTTTCTTTGGGAGAGTGAAGTTAGTGAACTCTTGAACAATATCTCACTATTTTGGAAAGCTGGTAGAAAAGAATTTTCATCCAGACTTAAGAAGAATCTTTCAGATATAGATCAGCTTGTAAGAGAAAGTGGTGTATTAAAAGAGCTATCTTCAGATATAAATGATCCGTATCGGGATCAATTCGAAAACTTCATTTTTTTGAAAATAGTTATTCAAGAAACTTCTCCAATTGAAATCCTAGAAAAGCTTGTTAGGCCTACTTATACAGACTTTGAAGAAGAGCCTTTTTACTCTTATCAAGAGTCTGGAAAGGATAAGCTAATAAACTCATTTATCAGAGTGATCATTGAGTTCTGTCGTTCAGATATTTTAGAGATTTTCGATACCTTTGATCATGATGAAAAATCGTATCTTTTTCCCGAGTTGCTCGAAGTAGAAGGTTTAGAGCTGCTTTATAGTAATGAAAAACTTTTCGACAAGATTAAACAGTTCATCAGCGAATTCGGCGGAGAGAATTCGAGATTTAACTTGAATATCATAGGCCTTAAGAAGTTGTTCGGGTTAGATATTAATGAGACTGAATTAGAGCAAACTCGAAAAATTTGGGAGGATGTAAGAAATGAGCGACCAATGGATTGGCATTTCAGAGGGACGTCAAAAAAACACCTGATAAGCTCATACATATTGGAGAAATTCAAATTCGATGACTATTTAAAACCTCAGGAGAGGCATAGCTTTAGATATTTTAATGAAAAGGGCCTTTACGCAGCGCTTTATGAGGGGGTAATCAGGATAATAAGCAAAAAAGATAAGCCAGAAGAGGTCTTGGGTCAGTTTGTTAAGTATATAAATTACTACTACGAAGGGCGTAGTTCGTACCTATATTTAACAAATGAGATAACAAAACTAGTTGCAACAATCTTTTCCAAAGGAGAGGATTCTGAGGCTCTTAAACCTTTTCTAACTATCTTCAATCGTTTTGAAGGAAATTTATTTAATCCTTTCCTTTTTTATTTGTCTATACACAAGAATTCACCTGAAAGGTTCAACTCTATCGTTGCTCGAGATGATCTCAGGCAAGTTGAGGAGGGTTTGGCTGTTTGGGGTGGTGAATACGGAGAATTCGTAGATACATGTTTTTCCACCAGCAGAATGCTCGCGAAATTAGATCCGGTTACTTCCAAAAAATACCTTTATATGGGAGTTAATGATGGAGCATTAAGGCATGGATGGAGGAAGGACTCTTTAGTAAGTGTTTCTCTTGTTCAATCTCTTGAAACAATATGGGAAATAAGTGCTACTACTAGTGATAGATTGTTAGATTACACAACAAAGGTATTTGAGCTAACTAGAAAGGTTGTAGATATCACCGATGGTAAAGGTACGGTTCAAGGGCCATCTAACGTTTTAGCTGTGATTTCTAAATATGATCCGAAACACACTGAATACTTATACGATCAAATAGAAGGTTACTCTTGGGAGAAAAATATTGCGCTAGCAGCGGTAATCAATAGCAAGATAAGATTTGGTTATGAACTAAAGGAAATCTATACAAATTTTGATAGTTTTCAAAAGCATGCTAGTTACAGTGGACACATTGACCCTGATTATTATGATCAACAGTTCGAGTGTTTAATAAATATCGCAAGTTCATATTTGTACACAGATGCTGAAAAGCGAGATGCCTTTGAAAGGTGTTCTGAGTTGATAAGCAAAGCTTCAGAGGATAATACGGGGCGCTTCTTAGGAGAAAACGAGTTTAAAGAGTTAAAACGCGTCTACGACAGCCTTTGTCTCTCTTATGATCTAGAAACTCGTTTCAACGTAAGCTTTGCAGAAAACATAGAAACCTCTCAAGGATTTATTGAGCGAATAAAGATAGCTGAAGATCGTGCACAGATATCTAACTTGTATGTCGAACTAAGGGATTATGAAAGAAGAATTACACTAAAAGAAAGGAAAGATTGGGAAATATTGATAAGAAAAACTAAAGAGATATGTGGCGACATTGATCTATTTATCAATCTTTTGCGGGAGAGCTATTACCCACATAGCGATTGGTATTTTCATCAGTCTAGATATTTGCACTTAGGATTATCAGTCGCATTAACAGATATAGATTCAAAAGAAATAATTCTATTATATTTGAAGGACAATACAGGGCATGGAGGGTTCAGTAATCTGATCAAATCCTATGCTGCTCATAATGATCGAGATATGTGCTGTAGGTTATTTAATAGGTATCTTCAATTGTGTAATTTGCTTGTAAAGTGACTCCTCGCTGAAATAAACAGGACACCCACTCATAACTTGGAGAATATATTTATGGAGTTCAGGCGGTGTCTGTCCCCGATAGACTTTAACAAAGCATATAATGGTTGGGAAATTGCGATACAAGCAACTGGGACAGGCATGGCCATCATGCGATCAGGGACAGCCACTTTCATTCTCAAAATTCTATACTTTCAATCATCTGGAAGGCGAATTCACCAATAATTCACCTATAGAATTCAGTGTTTTGAGAGTGAATTTTTTAATGGCCTATGGTGAGTGTCTGTTCCCTGTAAGAAAAAACAATTTGGCTACAAATTAGTGAGATATCGAGGTTTGGATGCAAACGCCAACGCGGGTTGCAACAACAAATCATAGACAAATTGAATCGGCCAGTTACGCATTCCGATTTACGATGTCTTCAATCAATTTATCAGCACCAATTAATGGAATTAGCCTCATTAGAACCTCATCCAAGACGCCTTCTTCTGCGTTAACAATGAACTCTGTTTGCCGATCTTTCCAAGATAGAGTCTGGATTAAACTGGCAGCGACAACACTTGGAGATTCAAGATTATCCACTTTAACTTCAGTTGCTCCTCCTCTTATGCTTGTTGTGATTGGACAGCAGATAAGCAGGCCTGTGCGCCGATTATACTCCTTGCTACTTAAAACAAGTGCTGGCCTTATTTTGCCAATTTCTCTACCTTTTGTAGGATCAAAATCCAGCCAAATGATATCATTTCTTTCAGGCACATAAGACCTACTCAAATCCCAGCTCCCTATCACTAAGTACCGCTAACTCGTCGGCATGCGCGAGTTCTGGCGTCATTCCTTTAAGTAAATCTTTTTCTTTTAATGGGAAAACGAACATCTTGCAAGGTTTTACTTTTTTGACCGTAAAACCATCCTCGAACACCTCAACACTCACTTTAGTATCTTGTTCAAATTGAGGTATATCCCTGATGAGCCCTGCTACACGGAGAGCTAGACCATTTCCCCACTTTTGTATTTTGGCTTGAACAACTTGTCCCATAAAAATCGCCCATAAATGTATAATCATTGTTGATACATAAAAGTATATACTATGTTGATACCATTACAATAGAAAGTTTCATGAATACTTTCTTTACGATGTTTGTGCGTCCGCTAACGGGAAAGCGAATTGCATAGAGGATGAATGGCAAGTATTCGCATTGAGTAGCCCCAGCAACAACCCAAGTCAGTTACAAACTTAATTTGTGCACCTACATCAAGAAAAACATCTTAAAATAGTAGATGATGAATAAGGATGGGAATCGGGGGTTGGCTTATTTCAGCACAAGATCCCCTTCATCGCCGGTCACGGTCATCTGCGGGACAACCAGGGACAGACACTGCCCAAACTCCATAGGCCATTACAAAATATATTCTCAAAGTTATGAGTGGGTGTCCTGTTTATTTTGTAAGCGCCAATAAATCAGCACGTATTTTTTCTGGAAAAATATCGCCACACTGATTCCACTTTTCACTCACCGATGGGAATCAGTCATGACTTCACAAGAACGAGCCAATTTTTGGCATCAGCACGTTATCAATTGGCAGACATCTGGTTTGTCCGGGCAGGCCTATTGTAAACAGCAGTCGCTCACTTATCACCAGTTTGTCTATTGGCGAAAAAAATATGCGGATTCAAATCAGGATAGCGAGCTCGCTGAGAGACCCGGATTTGCAAAAGTTGCCGCAGCAGATCACACGCTACCCCGTCAAGAAGGGCTTTCAATATCTCTGCCTAATGGTATGGCAATTTCCGGATTGCATGGTGGCAATATTCATTTACTCGGTGCCATTCTGGAGCAGTTGTGATGCGAGCGCGATATCTCCGTCCCGCTTTGGAAATCCCCGAGATCTACCTTTACCGTGCACCAGTGGATTTTCGCAAACAGGTGAACGGACTCGCTACACTCGTTGAGCAAGAGCTGGGGCATAGTCCGTTCAGTGGAGCACTCTATGTATTCACAAACCGCTATCGCAACAGGATTAAATGCCTGCTGTGGGAAGATAATGGCTTTGTCCTTTATTACAAGGCGCTTGCAGAAGAAAAATTCAAATGGCCATCAGCATCCGATGAGTGGCTGACACTGACCGGGGAGCAAATCAACTGGTTGTTGGATGGCTATGATATTAGCCTGCTTAAAGGGCACCGAAAACTTCATTACGAATCACTATTTTGATGAATTAAATAAAGCGTCATCATGTTGTTTTAGTTATAATTTCGAAATGAAAAAAGTACCCGATCTGCTCAAAAATCCAGACGATTACAGCAAACTCTCATCAGCAGAGTTGTTGGCTGTCATTGCAGATTTCCAGCAACAACTTGAGTCTCGGGAGAAGGTACTACAAGTCAAAGATGACGCCATCCACCAGCGTGATCGCTACATCACCCTTCTTGAAGAACAGTTACGCCTGAAAAAGGCCCAGCAATTTGCCGCCAGCAGCGAAAAACAGGCTTACCAGATCCACCTGTTTGACGAAGCGGAATTGGAAGAAGAACTTGAAGCCTTGCGCGAACAGCTGCCGGATGATGCAGACTCGCTAAAGCCAAGTAAGAAGAAACGCCGTCAACGCGGATTCTCGGACAAGCTGGTGCGCGAACGAATCGAACTATCCCTGTCAGAGGACGAAAAAGCGGGTGCCAGTAAAGTCTTCTTTACCAAAGTAAAAGAAGAGCTGCAGTTTATTCCGGCGCAATTAAAAGTGTTTGAGATCTGGCAGGAAAAAGCCGTATTCGATGAAGATGGACAGGAACAGCTTGTCGCAGCAAAACGTCCTGTTCATCCGTTGGGTAAATGCATTGCAACCACATCACTCCTGGCGTATATCATCACATCGAAATATGCCGATGGTCTACCGCTTTACCGTTTAGAGAAAATGTTGGCTCGCCTAGGGCACGAAGTCAGCCGAACCAGTATGGCACATTGGATCATTCGGCTTGATGATGTATTCAAACCGCTCATTAATCTTATGCGGGACGTCCAGAACAGCAGTCGTTATCTTCAAGCAGATGAAACCCGGATACAAGTACTGAAAGAGGACGGCAAAAGTGTCCGATCTGACAAATGGATGTGGGTGATCCGGGGCGGCCCACCAGACCAACCTGTCGTGCTATTTGAATATGACCCCTCTCGTTCGGGGAATGTTCCTGTTCGCCTGCTGGAAGGGTTTACGGGCACCTTGCAAGCCGATGGGTATGCTGGTTATGCCAAGGTATGTCGTGAAAACGATATTACTCGTATTGGCTGTTGGGATCACGCCAGACGTAAGTATATTGAAGCCATCAAGGGTGCACCGAATAGCAGCAAAACTAAAAAAGGCAAAGTCAGCAAGGCCGACATGGCACTGAGTTACATTCGAAAGCTCTACGCAATAGAGCGCGAGATACAGGATCGAAAAGAGGCTGAACGGTACCGTGTCCGTCAGGAAATGAGTGTTCCACTGCTGAACGAATTCAAGAGCTGGCTGGAGAAAAACGTCAGTAAGGTCATGAAAGGATCGCTCACCCGTACGGCCATGGAATACACCTTAAACCAGTGGCCTTATCTGATAGGATATTGTGAGAAAGGCTATCTCAATATCAGCAATGCATTGGCAGAAAATGCGATACGTCCTTTTGCCATAGGCCGACGCGCCTGGCTGTTTGCTGATACGAGCCAAGGTGCCAGAGCCAGTGCGACCTGCTACTCCTTGATCGAGACCGCTAAAGCCAACCAACTGGAACCTTCTGCTTACATCCATTATGTTCTGAATCGAATCGGTGAGGCGGATACGATTGATAAACTTGAAGCCCTGTTACCGTGGAATGTCGTGCTGGAATCTTCTTTAAAAAATGTGGCTCAATACAGTTAGGGGAAGTGTGTCGATTTAACGGCGCTTACTTTATTTTCCAATCCGTTGCGTTCGATACTGGATAACTCTCGCAATGGCAGATAAGAAAGCTTACCAGGAATGGAAGACAAAGGCTGAGCAAGTCCGGCAAATCAGCTCAGACAAGAAACTGGCTCGTTGGCAGAAAGCACATCTGGCGGGAAAAGCATTAATGGGCATCGACCTGAACGGACTACAGTCGAAGCACCGACGAAAATTTCTCAACACCATTAGTCAAATAAACGGGATTCTCGCCAATTACCAACTTGATAGTTTTGATGATTATCAAAAAATTTCAGAAGATGAACTATCAGAGATTATCCGTTTGTTGAAAGCACTCACCCCACCATGATGATCTAGTCAACTGCGTCTTAGTATGAACGCTTACCCCTGTGCGGACCCGCATGCAGGGTGTTGTGGGGACTGGGGGCTAGATACCCCCGGTTACCCGACTATGCATTGAGATTAAGATTAGGTAAAACCATTTTTGATATCTTGTTTATCTTTAGCTTTTTCCAGCCATTTTCCTTCTGAATCGGCATGTAGAATAATTTTTTTAATTCTGTTCTTTACGCTATCAATTTTTATTATTCTAACTTTATAACCGAGTTTTTTATACGACCTCAGTATTTTTTTAAAAATTTCATGCTGATACGATTCGGACTCTATCCTTACGTCATCAACCACCATCGGAAGTGGTTCAAATAGAAAAACTTTCCTATATTCGAATTTTTTGGAAGACTTTTCTAAATCGGGAATTACTACATCTTCCATTTCACAATATGCGATGTTATCTGGTATCGCATAGTCTAAGAAGACTCTTTGGCCAGCATCAAGAGACGACTCTACTTTTAGCATTTTATCCAATATTTCTACTTGCAATTTAAATTGATCTTTTCTCGCAGATACCGCATCTCCACCTTTTGTAATATGATTTTTGATTACTTCTCTACTAACATCCGGAGAGGTCAAATACCCAAGGCGTTTTAATTCTTCCAATACAGTTGTTTTTCCCGAAGATGGCGGCCCGGTCAATACAACCCACTCAGTTTTAACAGGTATGAAATCTATCACCAAGATCACCTCTTTTTAATATTGTGTTCACACAAAATTTACCTAATCAGACTACTCAACTTTTTATTATCTTTTGAAAACACAAAATATATGAGTAATCCTGATTAATATTATCAATTCCTTTGTTGATCACTGAGCTACTCTTTAGAACAAATCCTGCCTGGCAAACATTTTCAATAATTTTAACTGGATTATGTGGATTTAAATTCAATACCTGTGTTTGTGTATGCATGGATATCTTAAACTGGCCACCTTTTTTTAAAGTATAAATTGGATCGCCATCTGAAATAATTAATGTCCCACCATCAACAATTACTTCCGCTATTTTCAAAAAATCTGGAAGTGACTTCATTGAAGAAAGAACAAAACATAATATAGCCACATCATAATGACTTTTAAATTTTGACGGCTCAAATGCACTTATATCGCCTCTAATTGATACAGTTGACATTGCTGCATCACGTAAATGGGATTCATAAACCCTCAACATGCGGTCAGAGAGATCATAATTAGTCCACTCTACTTTTTCGCTATCTGAAAAACTCAGAGCGATTACCTTTCCTGTTCCTCCGCCTAAATCCAATATACGATGCATCTTACCTTCCGTGATAACAGACCTTATTTCACTGCATATCTTGTGATGAGTCTCAAATAAATAATTGGTGTTTCTATCATCATATGATTCTGCACATACCGAATAGAAAGCCACGGCATTTTCTACACTATGTTCTACTTTACTAGGCACCACTTCTCTATGATTATGAGATTCTATTACCTTAAGCAAATATCTTATTAATCCAAGTGCAATTGGCACGCCAACCCCAGAGAAAACCCATTCTTTGTTAGCCATTATCCATTTCAAGATCTCATCCATATCACTCACAATAGATCCTTAGATATATTTATAAATTCGACAATACTACCGAGCATGGCGTCGATGTGTAACGAGGCTGTAGAAAAAGCCAATCATGACCCAATATCCACACACCTCAAATTCAATTTCTATCCATTAACCATCGGCTATGAATTAGCCGCTGGCAAGTTAATTCTTTCGTTATTTCAATTTCGTGCGATCAATCGCTCTATCTCCGGGTTTGCACACCAACCTCAAGCCACTCAGACTCATTCTTATTCCCGCCGTCACGCTGCAATATCCCCATAATTCAATACTTTCTCGATATTATGAACCATACAATACAACTGCCATTGACCTTGAACCTTCACTTTCCCTCTCAGGCTAAAGCGATTTAACTTTTTCGCAGTGCCAATATTGCCAAACACCGGTTCCACGACTGACATCCTGTGGCTATATATCTGCTTCCCTGCATCACTGTCGGCACGGTGCTTCATCCAATCGGTGTAATTCGGTTTGCGCTTATCCGGCAAGATAAAAGTGACGACTCTTCCATGTCCTTTATTGCTCTTTGCTGATTCAGGGTTCTTCATGCATGTGTGGTTTAACGGGCAATCTCGACACTGGAGCAATCGCCCTTCGAACTAGGTTTTGTGATTGCCGTTGGCATCCGTATATTCGCCGCGACAACTCAGCACTTCGCCTGCTGGACATTGGCATGTTTTCTTGACCAGATCAAAAGTGAAATCACTTGCGGGGATTACTTTTTTGGCAAGCCGGGTATCGGGGGCAGACACTCCCTAAACTCATCATCCTGCGACCAATCCAGAGCTTCACCCGGATTCAACTTGATCACAACATAAGCACAAATATCAACGGTGAAGAGCGATGAAAGCAAGCAGATACGGTCTTCAATCCACTGCCTCCGGTGTTCAAAACTGTGACCAGTTTGATGATCCGTGCCGCAGGGGAATGTGCCCCTGGCAAGCCGCTTTTATCTTGCTTATTGTGCTGCTCGCCCCTACTATGGCCCACACTTATGAGCCTACGGGATATCGACTCCATGATGTTTTCAAAACAAAAAGGACTTATCGCCTTTGCGACGCTAATACTGGCAGCGTGTGGCGGTGATGACTCAAATAATGCTGTGGACAATACGACACAGCCTCCTGCCGAGACCAATCCGGATCAACGCAGTCCTTCTGTGGCGCGAGACTGGAATGAAGCATTGCTCAAAGGTATTCGTAATGACAATGCCCGGCCTACGGTTCATGCGCGAAACCTGTTTCATGTCTCGGCTGCGATGTATGACGCCTGGGCAGTACTCTCGGCTGATAGTGATGCATTTCTCCTGGGCAATGCCCGTGGCAATTTCAGTTGTCCGTTTGACGGTATACCCGCAGTGGAGGACACTCAGGCATTCCGGGAAGAAGCGATCAGCTTTGCGGCGTTTCGCCTGATTTTACACCGGTTCTACAACTCTCCGAATACCTTTGAAATCGAGGCAAATGCCCGTGGTGTTCTGAACCAGCTCGGCTATGATGCCGGTGAAACCAGTCTGGACTACAGCACCGGTTCTGCGGCTGCTCTGGGCAATTATATCGCCCAGTGTTACATCGACTATGGCCGACAGGATGGCTCCAACGAAAAAGAACTGTACAAAAACCAATACTACACATCAGTGAATCCGTATCTGGAACCTGAAAAACCGGGTAACCCTGATATTGTTGATCTCAACCACTGGCAAGCCTTATCCCTTGTGACGTTCATCGATCAATCCGGTTTCCCGGTCAATTCCACACCGGAGTTCCTGAGTCCTGAATGGGGCCAGGTGGATAGTTTCGCCCTGCGGGACACGGATAAAACAACTTATATCCGGGATGGCTTTGAGTACAACGTCTATTTCGATCCAGGCACGCCACCACATTACGACGGTGACACCGCGCCGTATTACAAATGGAATTTCTCTCTGGTGGCAAACTGGTCTTCTCACCTTGATCCCACCCAAGGCCCGGAGATCGACATTTCTCCTGCTGGCATTGGAAACTTGAATATTGCCGACTTCCCGGCGGATTTCTCCACCTATGATACGTTCTACGACAAACTGGGTGGCGGCGAAAACAGCCCCGGACATCGAGTCAATCCGGTTACCGGACAACCCTATGCGCCGCAAATCGTACCGCTTGGTGACTACGCACGGGTTCTGGCTGAATTCTGGGCGGACGGGCCCGATTCGGAAACCCCACCGGGACACTGGTTTGTTATTCTCAACCAGGTGAATGACCACCCCATGCTGGAACGGAAAATTCAGGGTACAGGTGCAGAAGTGGGCCCGCTTGAATGGGATGTAAAGGCCTATTTCACACTTGGCGGTGCCATGCATGACTCTGCCATTGCGGCATGGGGCGTGAAAGGCTGGTATGACTATATCAGGCCGGTTTCGGCCATTCGCGCCATGGCTGACCGGGGTCAATCCAGCAATCCTGACCTGCCGTCCTATCATGAGGATGGCATGCCACTGGAGCCCGGATTTGTTGAACTCGTTGTTGAAGGCGATGCACTAGCAGGCACAAACAATGAAAATGTCGGGAAGATAAAACTGTACTCCTGGCGCGGGCCTGACTACATTGCTGATCCGGATACCGATATGGCAGGCGTAGGCTGGATTTTGGCGGAAAACTGGTGGCCTTACCAACGGCCAACATTCGTAACTCCGCCGTTTGCAGGCTATGTTTCCGGACACTCCACCTTCTCTCGTGCTGCGGCAGAAGTACTCACAGCGTTCACCGGTACGCCCTATTTTCCGGGCGGGGTAGGTGAATTTGCCGCACCCAAAAACGAGTTTTTGGTATTTGAAGAAGGACCAAGTGTGGATGTAACCCTGCAATGGGCCACCTATCGAGACGCCTCGGATCAATGCAGTTTGTCCCGTATTTGGGGCGGCATTCATCCCCCGGCGGATGATCTACCCGGTCGCTTTATTGGCGAGAAAATTGGCCAGAATGCATTTAGTGCAGCTATGACCTATTTTTCCGCACAGTGATTAACCACCACTGAAAATCGTTATTCGCGGTTCCAGGATCGACGATCTATGCCGGGGACACCCGTTCCCCGGCAGAAAGCGCTAAACCCGGGTCAATTGCGGATTCAAGTGAGATGGCAGCACACCGGAGTTGTACATCCAGTGAATTTGCCCCAGGGTTACGATATCGTAGTATTTTTCATTCCAGCTTCGAAATTCCTGTGACCCCAGGAAAGACACCGGCAATGATTTCAGGTAACCACCCGGAACATATTCAACGCCGACCTTTTGCGCTACGGCCATCGTTTCATGGTAACTGTGCATTCCACCACCAACAAGATAGCCAACAATCGCCATCACATACTGTTTAAGCTGTTCACTGGAGGACAACTTGCCAAACGCCAGTGCCGCCTGTAACAGCGTCCCCGTGGTCCCGGAGATACCCGCGCCAAACAGCAGATTTCGAGTATCCAGATCATCATAATAGTCATTGGCCTGTGGGTCACTGGTGCGCTTTACATCCCGCATAAACGCGTCAACGCCACGGACGCGGGCCTGAGCCACATCGGAAACCACGCCACTCTGACTCACAATGCCACCGGTTGTGGTCTCCTGAGCAGGGTCAGGCTGATTTACTCGACCCCGTCGCTTCTTGTCATCGAACCAGTCCTGTCGAACCATGGGTCCCCAGTGATTGTAAGTCTCCAGAGCCGGCCCACCCAATACCGGGAGTATTTTTCGTCCCACCGCATCATGAATCGCCATGAGTTGATCAAGACGACCCTTGGCCAGGGTGTCGATGATACCGGTCCAGACTTGCTGGTGAGTCATCCCTTTTTTATCTGCTTTGGATATCCGGCCAAATCCCGACCCGCCATTGGTGTAAAAATAATGGCCGATATTGTCATATACACATTTCATGGTTCCGGCCTGATCCCGCCAGAATTTTCCCAGCAGATAGGCTTTCACACCGCCGGATACTTTAGTCACGGCATCCATGGTATAGGTTCTGTTATTCAGTGCAATGGTGCCAAATACGGACTGGCATTCCCTGCGCCGCTCTTTACTGGTCATTGAATTGTAGGGCTTCAACTGGTTCCCGCCGCTACCACCGCGCCAACCCTGATGCTCACCGACTTTCGCATAAACAACCTGCTGCGACAACGTTAGCCCCCAGGGTACGTAGCTTTCGGTATTGGTTCGGGGCAATAAACCACCTTGCGGATTGTATTCCTTGTAACCTTTCGAACTGTCAAAGTCTCTGATCAAAAATGTTGCCATTTCATCCACACCTTTTGCACCATTGGCGCTATTCGCTCGTTAGCATCGTGCCTGTCCACGTCCACCTGTCCGTTTTCACGACGGGCCTTCACTATCTTATTCGTGTTTCCTGCTCCCTGTACAGATAAGAGCGCTTTTATCGCCAACCTATCCTCACATCGTATACAAGAAATAACAATACTCCAAAACAGATCCAATTTGTCACCTGGAATTGAACTGTTTTCCGGGTGCACCGGGTGACGGCACGACAGCAACAATGGAATAACCATAAATTGCCCAGGCCTGAAATGACATCGAACCGATTCGATTCACTCATCATTTTGCACGCATTCACCGTGACTGGGCGAATACTTGCAGCGTACCTTTTTCATAAGTTTGAGGGCCCGGGGCTCGTAATAGCCCTCCTTTTTCAAGTCAATACGGGACTGGCGCATGTATTCGTCATAATATCGCGGCAAATTACCAGCCAAAGAAATCCAGTACTGGCTTGGAATTTCACGCTCGGCCTGCTGGACAAGATCAAGTAGAGCATCCAGTTTGGTCAGCGAATACTCCCGCATTTTCTGCCCAAAACCTTCAGGAAAACGATCATGGCGTATGATGATCTGCAAGGACGTGTTCAGAAAAGGATAATTGATGATGCCTCCGCCAGATTCCAATCCCTTATACAGTTCCAAGGTTTTGTAGGCCACGGCCGGGGCGAAAACGATATCCACACTGCCATTGTTGAAGAGCCCAGCAAAGTTGGTGATGCTGGTATTCACAACAGAGCCCCCCACCCGACGCACCAGCTGCGTCGCGACGGGGTCACTATTCAACACGGCCATTTTCCGCCCCTGAAAGGCATCCGCAGAGTTGATGGTTCTGTCTCGCACAAAGGCGAAGACCGTACCAAGTGGTAAAATTCCAACGACCTCATAATGCCCTTCACGCATGAGTTGTGCAGCCTTTGGCGTCGTGAGCGTCTTCAAAATCGTACGTAATTCCTGCTCACCGGGTATCGCGCCCACGGCATTAAAGGTGCTGGTAAATTTATTGAATTCACGGGTGCTTACATCGGTAACAATGACACCATCACAGCGGCCCGCTTTAAAATCAAGAGCCGCCACTTTTTCATCCGTATAGGCTTCAATTTCAAGTTCAATGCCCCACTCAACCGCCCGGGTTACCGCTTCTTTAACCGTGGTCACCACGGGGCCGTCTCGTCCGACGGGATCCCAGACGCAAAAGCTCCGGTGGATCAGTTCAGAACCAAGCGACATCGCCGGCTCGGATTGAGCGGGCATGACAAACAGGATTAAACACACGCTGGCAAGGTTAGCCACCATGCGTTTCACCACAGATCCATTTAAGTAATTATCCATGAGCGGTCATATCCTTTGCGCAGTTTATTTTCCGAGATCGGGCATGGGGAATATCGAACCTGCATAATGCAAAGTTCGATATGGTGTATATGAATTGTGTCAGACTATCGAATTAATATCTGAGCAATAACGCTAAAACAGCACTAACTCTTACCGTTATCTTCAAACGTTACTGTATCAAACAATATGGTTAAAATGCGTGACAGAAAGTCTCGTATTGATATCGAAGTCATTCTAGGGGGTGTTGAACCGAGCTTAGACTCTGGGATAGTGGAATTTATATCAATGGTTTGGAATTGGGAAAAATCTGCAGGCTGGAAAGCAGCTAGAAGCCCCTTCCCAACCAGATTAATAACTTACTGCTCGAGAATCTGTCTATATCGGCTGAATGTTTGATAAAAGCTCATTCCAATACCAACAAATCCAGACATTGCAGCATAAGATACTTGCTCACAATCCATATCCTTCCATACCGAATAAAATGTGGTCGTGAAAATAACCATTAACACCAACATTACACCTCTGTATGGCCAAGATTGGAACTCTTCTACTTCATAATTTGAATGCATATGCCCCAACTTCACCGCAACTAAGGTCATTGCAAACAATAGTGCAAACATAGGCCAGAATAAGAATGCTTGCGTATCACACCCTACAGAAAACCATAGGCCGATGGGAACAACTACTAAAGCTAAAGATGCTAACAAGCGGTTTACATGAAGCTTTTCAATTAACTTATCCATAATATTAATTGTAGAAATCAGAAGTTATGAGCTGTTTACGCCTTTCCAGTTCAGCATTGAGAGAGGCTTGACGCTCTGAACATGCTAACGCTATCGCAGTACCCAACGCATAGAATATAACAAATCGCTTCGCAGCATGCCCGATTGCCGTTTTTCGGGTCCCCGCACTCGTGGCAATACGGATTTTTTCAATCATATCCTTACCTGCTAGAGCTGTCGCTCCAAACCCGAATGTACTAAGCCAGTCGTTTATTTTTTGGTTGAACTCTTGAGACTCCATTAACTCTGCCGCACTTTGGGACCACAGCACCCAGTCTTTACTCACTAACATATCCGTTGCTTTTCTCTGAACTACGGCAAATAACTGCCTATTTGATAGCTTATGAGTTAATGTTAAAACCTCGATACGCTCTTTTTCCTTCAAAAATCGATAGTAAAATAGTCCTGCTAGAATCGGAGCCAAGTCTTCATGGCTTTCATTTTTTATCAAATGGCTATCAATTCCCATTATTTTTCCAAGCATGCTGACCGCTTTTTGTGGGTCATTAGATAATTCAGGATATGGAATATCACTGAGCTTGGGCATTTTCAAATTTGACATAAGTTCCCTCTATTCAAAGAAGCCACACCATGGCTTTGATAACGGTGAAAATTAAGAAGTGCAGGCTAAACCAGAAAGGATTTATAGCAAAAGCATGTTCCGGTAGATCGAAGAGACAACAGGTAATTCCTTTTCCAGTGCCGGGACATCCTAAATTACTGAATCAGATCGGTCAATATTTGGAGATGCGGATTAATTTCGGTTTGAATGCAACATAGAATTGAAATAACA
The DNA here is from genome assembly GCF_002162375.1 of Oleiphilus messinensis. GTDB lineage: Bacteria > Pseudomonadota > Gammaproteobacteria > Pseudomonadales > Oleiphilaceae > Oleiphilus > Oleiphilus messinensis. The sequence continues at coordinate 6,067,474 of NZ_CP021425.1, forward strand.
TTTAGGTTTTCCATCTTCTAGCTGAGATCACTTGGTAGTGCTTCCGGATGTTTCATACACCGCTTGCAAGCTCGATATCCGGCGGCTACGGCTTCGCTCTCCGAACGAAAAAATACCCGATTTTCCCGCTTCATCCGCCGCCCCGAAGTACATGACAGGGTGCCGTAGATCTTTAATTTCCGGTTCCCCGCAAAACGAATTTTTTGTGTCCGGAGCAAACGCCATAAGCGCTGGTCAGAAATTTCACTGTGTCTGATCACGCTGGGTGCCTCATCACGCTCAAGACCGGGCATCATGGAACAAAATACCCAGCGCGTATCGACTACCACTACGCACTTCACTCACGCCATGCTTCATCGGTAGTCCTGCTCCGGGTTCACTCAGTAATACAGCGGCTTGAATCGGGAAGAAAACATCACCATAAAGATCCTGACGCAAGGTATTAAATCCACCTTGTTCGCAATGCAAAATCAGTGGCAATACATTCTCCTTTTCTTTGGTATCAGAAACCCACCTTATGCTCGAACCGAAGGCTTTTCGACCCGTTTCTTGTGCTCAGACTGTGTGCTTTTAGTGTGTGCCTTTTAAGCTAAAGACTCAATTCGTTTTTTATAAGTACGTGGTGACTCACCTGTCCATTTTTTAAAGGCTTTGCTGAATGCCGAAGAATCGTAATAGCCCAAGCGCAATGCAATATCGGTGATCGGGCGGGTGCTGGTACGCAGCATTTCACAGGCCAGATCTTTACGGTAGAGCTCGATTTCGTTGAGGTAGTTTGTGCCCATCATTTGCAACTTCCGGTGCAAGGTGCGGCTACTCATACTAAGCAGGGTGGCGGCTTCCGAAAGGTCAGGCAACTGGCGTTGTTGCTGGAAGATTTTACGTAAATCATTAATCAGGGTGTCCGCCTGAACCGGCCCCCTGCTGGCAGCAAAGGTTTTTTCCACCAGACTGGCACTCTGAACATCGGCGAGTTTAAGCGAACGGGCAGCGGTTTTAATGGAAACAGCAAAAACGGTGTCGGGTTGATCAAAGCGAACAGGACATTGGAAAAATTGTCTGTACCGTGCTGCATATTCCGGGGCAGGATAGCCGAAGCCAAGGTAGAGTGGCTCCACTTCCTGGCCCAGCAAAAACTTGAGAATGTTGTAAAAATTAGTTAGCACGGCTTCAGCATAAAAACGCCCTAACGGTGCCAAAGAGGTGGTTTCAATAATGCGCAATAACACAGCCTCATCGGATTCCACCAGCTCCATAACATAGGCCGGAAATAATTTTTCACACAGCCGCGTCGCGGCAACCAGACAATCTTTGTAAGTCTGTTGTGACATCGCAGCGAATGAGGCTAGACCGTGACACATGAGGCTCCATCGCATACCCACTGATAAGCCGAAATCGTGAGCCCCCATTTCACGATACACACGTTCAATCAAATAATTTGTTTCGTTTATTGACATCCATTGGGGATCGCTTCGGTACTTGACCAGAAAATCATCGAATCCTGCCCTTGTCTTCGGTAATTTCTCCGTCAATTGCTCGATGACGTCAAGGCACTCCAGAATATATGCCGGCTGGATAATAGGTGTATTCCGATCCATAGTGCTCGCTTTATTATTGTTTGAGATTAATTTTTGCGCATTACCCTGCACTTCTAAATTACGGTTCAAGCGTCCTGTGAGAAATAGCCCAAATGACGGATAAGCTCGGCGCTAGAGTCAAAACGACACGTCAAGCAACGAAATAAAAAACGGGTCACAACATAAGTGTGAACTCAAACATTCCAGACTAGCCATCAGCCGCTTCAAATTGGCAAACGGATACAAGTTTTCATTTGCCACTCCCGTCAGAATTTCTCCTAAGGGCCTGACGCGACAAAAAACAACGCTAGCAGAGACCAAACATAAAAAACGTCGACAGGCCCTGGCTTACACCGTTAAGCAATTTAAGCACTTTAAAAATAAACACGCTTAATAAAGGAGCAACAGATACATGACACACAAGCAACCACTCATCCCCGTGCACTTCAAGAAACGCTCATTTCTGGTAGCGCTCGCGCTCAGCCTGCCACTACAAGGTCTATCACTTCAGGCTAACGCCAGTGCCGTAGTTGGCCCGGATAATATGAACTTCTATTCCCCTCCTGCCATGTCTTCGGGAGATCATGGTGATCTAATCTGGTACCGGGAAGCCAATATCACTCTCAATGCCCAGTCTCCTGCAGTAAAGGCGTGGGATGTACTCTATCATTCCACTGATGCGATAGGGCAACCCAATGTTGTATCAGGGACAATAATCGTGCCGGATACCTCATGGACAGGCTCCGGATCACGCCCGATGATCACCTACGGCGTCGCCACCCATGGCTTGGCCCAAGGTTGTGCCCCCTCTCTACAACTAGCTGCGGGTACCGAGTATGAAGAAGCCAACCTCAATGCAGCCTTACAACGGGGCTACGCAGTATTGGTGAGCGACAATCCCGGTTACACGAACGATAGTGGGGTAACACCTTACATGGTCGGAAAAGCCCAGGCACATGCGGCGCTGGATATTGTCACCGCCGCAGGAGAAATACCTGGTGCAATTGATCCAAACGCGAAACTGGGTATCTGGGGTTACTCTCAGGGTGGCCAGACCGCAGCCTGGGCCGGAGAGTTGCAGCCGTCCTATGCACCACAACTGAATCTGGTAGGTGTAGCCTCGGGCGGAACACCAGCAGACTTACTTGACACTGCATTCTATTTGAATGGTAGCACCGGCTCATCGTTTTTTCTCGGTGCCATTATCGGCCTGAGCACCCAGTATCCTGCGGAAATTCCAATTGAAGATGAAATCAATGCTGCCGGCTCTGCAGCCCTGGCCACAGCAAAAAATCAGTGTATTTTTGAGTCACTATTTGAGTTTATGAATGACGATATTGACCAGTACACGTTGGGTAATCGGGGGCTGGATGAGTTGCTGACTGAATTGCCCGAAGCGGCGGCTGTCGTCGAAGAGCAATCCATGGCCCAAGAAAAAATGAAGGCGCCACTTTATCTTTACCACGGTCAAGCTGATGAATTTATTCCGCTGGATCAAAACTATGACCTCAAACGTCAATACTGTCGTTTGGGTTCAAATGTCACCTTTGATTTATACCCAAGCGAGCACGTAGTAACCCAGTTTCAAGCGGCTCCATTTGTGTTGGACTGGCTCGACAATCGTATGAAAGGGTATCCGACACTGGGCTCTTGTATAACCTTCAAACCCCGGCCTCAATCCACCGCAAACCCCGGCGGCGGTAATTTTATCGTGAGCCTGGACGAGTGGCCGTTGACTGCTTCCATGCATCTCAAATCTCTGGATCAAACCGTTAACCTCCCGAAAAAATCCACGTTCAGTGCCGACACCGATATGACTGCACAGACGCTGGATGGCACCATGACGGTTCCTGATTTTTCCACCAAACTCAATATTGTACTGCCACTGGATGTGAAACTTTCGGTTAAACCCGCTCAGGCTACGAACGGGACAGTACAACTGGATAATAACGGTATCTTAAGTATTAGTGGCAATGCCTATGCTGACATTACCGTTAAATCTGCCGGTATTTCCTTCTTCCAGATCCCGTTTGGCTGTCAAACTGAATCCGCAGTTGCATTCCCGCTCGAGTTCACCGGCCCGGTCTCCTCACTGGGTGATGGGCAATTGACCTTCACGGGCACAACCAGCTTTCCGGCGATGAAGAACTGTGGTCTGTTCAACGGCTTGTTCACCACCTTGATGTCAGGCCCGGGACAACAATACAGCTTCAACGTTGCGCCCCCCGAACCAAAGCGTAACTAACGATAGTCAGCATCAATCGTGCTGCTGCCAGCGTGGTGTAAACCGCTGGCAGCGTTTTTTACCGCAACAAGACGTTTTGTAGTTAAGGAGATTTGCCCATGTCACACTCTCGAATTCTCAGCCTGACGCAAATAAACACCTTCGGCCGAATAACACTTATGTTTATTGTGACGGTGGTGGTCGCTTGCGCTATGGTTTGGTTCTCACCCGGACAGATCCGGAATGCGACCCCGGTATACTCACCGGAGATTCAAGTTCATTCGAACAACCCGGTTTCAGCGGCGAACTCCGCGCCAGCCCCATTGAAGCAGCACAGTCTCGCATCACTCCAGTCACTTTCAGATCAGGAAATACAGGATCTACAACGCAGCGCCAATGAGGCGGCCATATTACCCGCCGCATTTCAAGCGATCACAACCCCGCTCATTGAACGGCCTGACTTTGTTTCCCCCTTTGAATGGATTGTGTTAACCCAGATCGCAGATGGCCAGGCTGATTCGGAAACGTATCTGGTGAAACTGGTCAAAAGCCTGAGATTCAATAAGCAATATGATTGGTGGCAACAACAGAAAGAGACCGCCCCACCAGCCAGAGTGAAACAAGTTGCACAACGTTTATTAACAGACATTCCTGAGCGCATCACCTCGGGCGATTTGGACCAAAGCCGAGCACAACAGTTGCAATTCGCGATCATCAATGATTTAGTGAGTGACGAGCAACAACGACAGGTGTTATTGACCCATGAAGCGAAACGAATCGGGGTTACGTTTGAGGTTAAGTCCTACTAGTTTGCGTTTGAGCAATTTGAGTTCAACTGCTTTTTGTTCGATCAAGACCCATCAGTCTGCAACTCAAAGAATGGATTGCCAGACTCGACAGGCTAAAAGGCCCAGACCATGAAGGAGGTGCTGGACTGGGCCATAAAGTTAGCGGGCATAATTGCACTCGCTTATCTTATCCTGCTGATTTTTGTTTATTTTTGGCAACGCAAACTACTGTATTACCCTGATTCAGAGCGCGCAGACGCCGCAGAATTACAGCAAGCACAACTGCAAGAATGGCCACCTGACCCGGAACAACCTTTTCGGGGTTTGTTGGGTGGGCAGTTAACCTCGCCTAAAGGGACGGTGCTCGTCTTTCACGGGAATGCCGGTGCCGCCTGGCATCGCTTTTATTACAGCCATGCCCTGGGCAAATTAGGCTACCGGGTAATTCTTGCCGAGTACCCCGGCTATGGCGGACGCCCGGGTTCCCCAAGTGAAAGTACATTGGTTAATGATGCCGTCGCCTCTCTGGATCTGGCACTGCAACGGTTTCCGGAACCTGTTTATGTCTGGGGTGAATCCCTCGGCGCGGGTGTCGCGGCCGCACTGGTGCAACAACGTCCCGACCACATCAAGGGCACCATTCTGCTCACCCCCTGGGACACCCTGCCGGATCTCGCCAGTCATTACTATCCTTATCTGCCGGTAAAATGGCTAATCCGTGATCACTACCCCAGTACACTCAATTTACAGGGCTATTCGGGCCGGATTGCCTTGATTATTGCTGCGCAAGACGAGATTATTCCTGTAAACCACTCGATGACATTGTTCGATAGCATTTCCACCGAAAAACAATTATGGCAATTTCCGGACGCAGGCCACAACAGCTGGCCGTTTAACGCGGATGAGCCCTGGTGGTCGGACGTGATGCAATTTGTTTCGGAATAGTCCAGCCCATGAAAAAATATATCATGCCTTATGCCGCCAGACTCATTTCCAGCGATGCACTTCTGGCATACAAGCGCAGCCTTCGGGAACAAAAACGACGGATCAGATTCAAGCCACACGAACTGGATATTTTTATTCGCGCGGATGATCCCTACAGTTTTTTGCTCATTCAGGTGTTAGAGTCTTTTTTAGACCGCTTCAATGTTGTCGCCCACTATCATGTCACGCAACGTTCGCAACCGGATATGTTCCCGGAAGAGGGGCTCTGGCACGCCTATGCCTGCCACGACGCCTACCACCTGGCCCGGCTTTATGGTTTGAAGTTTCCCCTACGTCAGCACGAACCAGACCACCAACGTATTCGGGCGGTCACCAAATCACTGGTTGCGCAGGAAACACAAAGCGATTTTGTCCAAATTGCCAACCGACTACTTCATAGCCTTTGGTTTGATCAGCAGCTCAATATCCAAACCAGTGAGCACACGGATGCTGCCGTTCACGAATTACTCAATCACAACGATGCTTTACTGCAAACCATGGGACACTATCTGGGCGCAATGATCCATTATGGCGGAGAATGGTATTGGGGGATTGACCGACTGGATCATCTGGAACAACGTTTGGCTTCACTCGGACTGGGCCAACCTGAAAACAACACATCAATCGAATTCGATCGCACCTATCGTCCCTTTTGTTACCAACCCTCGCCAACCGCGCCGCGCTGCAACATTGCCCTGGATTTTTACTGGTCCGCGCGCAGTCCCTATTCCTATCTCGCGCTAGAACGAACCATTCAACTGGCCCGCCACTATAAAATTACGCTGAACATCAAACCGGTTTTACCAATGGTGATGCGCAATTTACCGGTGCCAGAGACCAAGAAAATGTATATTTTCCATGACACCAAACGGGAGGCCCGGAAACTGGGCGTAAGTTACGGATTCGTCGCCGATCCACTGGGAAAGGGTGTGGAGCGTTGTTATGCTCTGTATGAGTATGCCCGAGCGGAAAACAAGGCGGAAGAATACCTCATCAGTTTTGCCCGGGCCGTCAACGCCGAAGGGATACACGCTGACACAGACCGGGGCATGAAACTGATTGTGGAACGCTGTGGACTGGACTGGCAGGTCGCCAAAGCGCATTTGCACAATACCGATTGGCAGACCTGGGCGGAAGCAAACCTGAACGAAATGTTAAGCCTGGGCTGTTGGGGCGTACCCAGTTTCCGGTTTGGTTCCGATTATTTCTGGGGACAGGATCGGCTGGTACTGGTGGAACGCGCAATGATTGCGGCATTGGAAAAGCCCCAACAATAGCCTCAAGCAACCACTGTAGTCCCAGAACCAAGAACCTTTACAAAACAATAACCCAACCAATCGGATAACGCCATGACTGACAAACACCCGCTGACCTCCCCTAAAGCCATACAAACTATCCGCAGTGTTGGCATTATCGGTGCCGGAACCATGGGACGGGGCATTGCCATGTCCTTCCTGAACGCCGGCTTCCTGGTGCAGCTGATCGACATGAGCCAAGAAACACTGGCTCAGGCTGAATCCGACATCCGGAAAACCACTGAGCGCCTCGTCAGCAAGGGAAAAATCGCTACAGAAGAAGCGGAAAAGAGACTAAATAATCTGCAAATCCAGACTGAGTACGATAGCCTGAGTAGCGCCGATCTGGTCATTGAAGCCGTATATGAGAACCTGGAACTCAAGCAACAGATTTTCCGCACGCTGGATGAGGTCACCCATGATACTGCTCTGCTGGCCAGCAATACCTCCTATTTGGATATCGACGCCATAGCGGCCGTTACCCGACGCCCCGAGCAAGTTCTCGGTCTGCATTTTTTCAGCCCGGCCCATATCATGCGACTGCTGGAAATCGTACGCGGCACGCAAACAGCGCCCGAAGTTATCGAAACTGCCCGGCAGCTGGCACTGCAATTGAAAAAAGTGGGCGTCGTTGCCGGAAATTGTCATGGTTTTATCGGCAACCGGATGTTGGAGCCTTATGTTTTCGAGGCACGGCGTTTACTGCTCGAGGGGGCATTGCCCCAACAAGTGGATCACGCGCTGGAAGATTTTGGCATGGCCATGGGCCCTTTCCGTATGTATGACGTCGTCGGTATTGATCTGGAATGGCGGGCCCGGCAAATGGCATCGCAACAACCAGACGCGGGGTCTGATGAAGCCTTGAATGTCAGACTCGATGATCGGCTTTGTGAACTGGGCCGCTTTGGCCAGAAGTCAGGACAGGGTTATTATCATTATGAAGCCGGTGATCGAACCGCCATCCATGACCCTGCCGTTGATGCATTGGTGCTTGAAATCTCCCGGGATGCCGGTTTCGAACGTCACCCCATACCCGATCAGACCATCGTTGAGCGCTGTATACTGGCATTAATTAATGAAGGTGCCAAAATACTACAGGAAGGTATTGCCCAGTCCAGTGCCGACATCGATACTGTTTATCTGAACGGTTACGGCTTCGCCCAGGAACTGGGCGGTCCCATGCAGTATGCAGATCGTCAGGGCCTGGAATGGGTTCTGGATCGTCTACAGCAATTCCAGGAAATGCATGGCCCTCGCTGGAAACCGGCCGATCTGATTAAAACTCTGCTCGCATCCGGGCACGCTTTTGCAGACTATCCACCACATTCAAACGAGCAACCACATTCTGACTAGCAACCGCTTTCTGCTTGACCGCGAGACGCTGAACAGATAACCGATGCACCGTAACAGGAATCCCTGATATGACACCGTTTCAATTCAATACCACGAAAAGCCTGATCAGTGAGGCGGGTGCAGCTGACAATCTGGCCGAGATATGCCAGCCCTACGCGCCCAAAAATATTCTGATCGTGACTGATCCCGGTATTCTAAAAGCCGGTTTGCTGGAGTCCGTGCTGCCCCCGCTTCAAGCTCGCTACGGCGAAATACAGGTTTTTTCCGACGTCGAAGCAGATCCTGCTGAGCGCACGGTAAACAATGCCATCGAGCTTGCCCGATCGACCGGGGTTGATCTGGTTATCGGGTTCGGTGGCGGCAGCTCAATGGATGTCGCCAAGCTCGTCGCGTTAATCGCCTCCCCCAAGTGTACACAATCACTCTCCGATACTTATGGCGTGAATCAGGCTGCAGGTGAACGCCTGCCACTGATACAGGTCCCCACAACGGCGGGAACCGGATCAGAAGTGACGCCGATTGCGATTGTGACCACTGGCGAAACCACGAAATCCGGCATCGTTTCCCCGATTCTGTTTCCGGATGTCGCGGTACTGGATGCCAAACTCACCACCGGGCTTCCCGCCGCTGTGACTGCAGCTACGGGAATCGATGCAATGGTGCACGCCATTGAGGCCTACACCAGCAAGATTCGCAAGAACCCAATATCGGACATGTTCGCCCGGGAAGCACTCCATTTACTCGCGCGCAATATCGAGCAGGCTGTTCATCAGGGCCAAAATCTGGAAGCCCGTAGCGGCATGCTGCTCGGCGCGAATCTTGCGGGACAGGCTTTTGCCAACGCCCCCGTTGCCGCAGTGCATGCCCTGGCTTATCCACTGGGCGGTCACTTCCATATCCCCCACGGACTTAGCAACTCACTGGTGCTCCCTCAGGTGATGCGCTTCAATATGAGTGCCGCTCAGGCGCACTACGCCGAATTAGCGCCCATTATCATGGGTGAGGATTACCTGCCGGGAGAACATGCTCAGATCTGTGAACAACTGGTTCAATGGCTCGAAAATCTGATCATCAAAGTGACGTTGCCCAATCGTCTGCGTGACTGCGGCGTCCCCGAAAGCATGCTGCCCCAGTTGGCCGCCGATGCCATGTTGCAACAGCGCTTGCTGGTCAACAACCCCAGAACCATGACAGAAGCGGACGCCTTGGCCATCTATCAAGCAGCATACTAGAGCGATCAGGCTCAGGGCAGTCGATATTCAGAGCAACTCATTTTCAGAACAATTAGTTTTCTAGAACAATTAATTTTTTAGAACTATTAATTTTCTAGAACAACCAGGAGCACTATTCATTATGGCCGAATCGATGCCTGCAAATCGTGACGCATTTAAAGTGTTTTACCCAATCACCACCCGCTGGATGGACAATGACATCTATGGCCATGTCAACAATGTCACTTACTATTCCTACTTCGACTCGGCGGTCAACCGGTATCTGATCGAGGAAGGCGGTCTGGATATTCAAAACGCACCCATCGTCGGCTACGTGGTGAATTCCAGCTGCCAGTATCGCGCGCCCATCGCCTATCCGGACCAGATTGAAGTCGGTATCCGGGTCAATAAATTAGGGAACAGCTCCGTGACCTACGGGGTTGCGATTTTCAAAATGGATGAAATTGAGGCCTGTGCCTATGGCGATTTTGTGCATGTATTTGTTGATCGGGCGGAAAACCGCGCCGTGCCCATCCCGGGCCGGATCAGAGAGGCCCTGACACAATTGCAATAAATCGAACAACCAGCGTACCAATAGAAACGAATATTGCTGTTCAGCCGGCTTTGCGTGCGCTTACTTTGGCATCAACAATTCTTTTCACATGTAACTCATCCACAGTCACTTGCTGTTCTGAAAGCAAACCACTGCAACTCACCCGGATGAACTCGATCGGCCCCGTGATATCGATATCGACCTCGCCTGCCAGCATGAGAAATTCGCTCGCAGGCGCTTCCTCAACAATAACACCAAATGCGCCTTTTTTGTCTTTATAGGAAATCACCAGAGACAACGAATTCTCGGCGGGGTTCATGATGTGGAGCCATGCGGCAACATTAAACTTTAACTGCTGGCTAAAGTTATCTTGTGTTTTGGTGCTCCGTGAGGTGGCTCCCCTGAGCAACTTGAAAAACGTGGAGCGTTTTTGCTCATCATTGGCATCTTCGCAGCGGGGACTATTTGTATATTCAGATCGGGGCACTTCGGTCAAATCAAAGAGTTTTAGAAATCGTGCCGGTACTTTCTGCTGCATTACTCCCCCTCCAAAAAGGCCATCCAATTCACTATATTTTCTCATTGTTGACCAGTGCGTCACCAAAGTACATGACCCGACTAGATGGTTTTCTTCTAACCTCGTTTTGCTCAAAACGGAATCGAATATTAGCCCCCAGCCATTGCATCCAATGGCCAGAGGCTGCAGACTATGGCCTCCAAATTGAGGGAACACAACAATGGCTACCATCAAAACACCCGATAACTTTCCAGAAAAAGTCGTTTCCGACTTTCTCCATGCCCTTGAAATTCAGGACTACGAAACCGCAGAGCGCCTGCTGCATCCGGATATTCGTTATACCAATGTCTCGCTGCCGACAATCAAAGGCGATAAGCGCGTTGGCAGGCTGATACGACTGGCATTGCGTCGTGGTACCGGCTTTGCCGTGCAAATCCACGAAATGGCCAGTAATGGCAATGTGGTGCTCACTGAGCGGACAGATATACTGAAAGTCGGCCCCCTGCACGTAGGGTTTTGGGTGTGCGGTCGCTTTCAGGTGCAAAACGGACAGATTATTGTATGGCGGGACTATTTTGACTGGATGAGCATCAGCAAAGGCACGTTGAAAGGTCTGGCAGGTACACTCATTCCCGGACTCAGACCTAAATTGCCCGTTGAGCTCAACTCCTAAACGACAACGTTGATATTCTGGCCCAGATTAGAAGGCAACGGCGGTGCCGAGCTGACTGCTGCACTTGATCCCACTTGCGGTAAAGCCTCCAACAGCGCCAATGCGTTACTGGCCTGCTGGTCGATTGCTTTTTTCAACACCGCCAACTCAGCCGTTTGCTGTTGGCGGGTCTGAGCCATATGGGTTGCCAGGCTGGTCAGGTTTCCGGTTAAGTCCATGGGCCTCTCCTGTGTCGGTTCCCTCCAGCATACGCGCATCTCGTTTTACGCGCAATTCAGCCGTGTTGGCAGACGGTCAAAAGTCATTACCAATTGTAAAATACAGTGCACCCTGGCCACTCTCTGCAACACTACTCGCGAGCTGAATGGGACCAAATAGTGTCCGTGCGCCAATAACAGCCGATACAGAGGATCGCCATTGGTCCTCAGACTCGGCAACAAACGGACGCCAGACTCGTCCGCTCTCCAGCAAGGCCCCGACATAACAGTCAAACCCGGCGATAAGCTTGTTGCGATACAAAGCCGCTCCCAGCAACACAGCATCCTGCCCTGCAAACTGATCCCGTTCGTAACCTGACAAATTGTAGGCGCCCCCCAGCGAAGCGTAACGATCCACCGTGACATTTCCGGAACTGGCAAACTGACCTTTACCTCGCAAGTTCAGTGTGTACTTACCATGACTGAACGCCAAAACGCCATTAATTTTAAACAGATCAAAGCGTTCATCGGAGCCCAGATCCGGTTGATAGCGCTCAAAGCGGCTGGAAAGATAATGCCCGGTTCTCGGCACAGTCGCTTCACTCAAGGTATCATAAGTGAATGATGCTGTGAGTATCCCGTGCTGGAGACTTTGCTCAAGACCAAGCCCCACTCCGATTCGGCCTTTCAGGTCGGCATCTTCCAGAACCAGCCCGGCGGCAATTTCCCCCCAGTTTCCCAATTCCTGCCCCAGTGTAAATGCCCCGTAAACCCGTCTTAGTTCAATTTCTGAAAGTTGGTCATCATCGACAAACAAATTAAATAGCTGTTTTTCAAATGCGGCCCGGACATTGATAAATGTGGCATCCACCGTATCCAGAGGCTGATAAAACTCGGTCATCACCTTTGGTTCCGAGCCAATTGCGATATGACTGTGCCACTCCGCCCCCAAAGCATTGATATCTGCAAAATTCACAGACACACCCACATCAATGCGTCGGTCGATGTCAAAATCATCTTCATAGCGAAAATCGAACTGTAAAAAATTGGGCCCCCAACTTTTCTCCCGGGCCAGTATTTCCAGCACATTTCGCTCCCCCACCTTTTTCAGGGTATAGGTTACGGTTTCGAAATACCCCAAACCATAAATTTCGCTGATATCACGCTCCAACCGATCACGATCAAAAGATTCACCGATCTGTTGGGTAATACGTTTGCGTAAAAAGTCATCGGCAGCGTAACTTTCATTGATAATATTGATCTGATGTATAATATCTGCCGCTTGAGAGCTCATGCGGACATAATTTTTTTGATAGGCCTGCCATTGAAGCGGGCCGATTTTAAGCGCTTTTAATTGCACGGCAGCGTTGCGGGCCGCCGTCGCGCCAACTTCGACAATTTCATCGCTACGGTCAAAATCGGCGGAGGTAAAGTCTTCCAGGTCCGGCACGATCAAAATATCCTGATCCGACAGCAAGGACAGCTGCTGGGCCATATTCTTACGGGTCAGAAAATTGGTAATCTGTTCTGCAATAGTAAAAAGGCCCGACAATTTTTCCTGGGGAATCAGCGGCATGCTGATATCAACGGCAATAATAATTTCTGCCCCCAGTTCTCTGGCGATGTCGATCGGGATATTGTTGGCGACGCCGCCGTCCACCAATAACCGACCATCCAAATGAACGGGCGGAAATACACCGGGAATAGACATACTGGCTCGAATCGCCTGGGCAATGGAGCCGGTACCCAATACTGCAGCTTCGCCGGTCGCCAAATCTGCCGCCACCGCACGATAGCGCCGGGGAAGCTGGTCGAAGTCGTTTATATAGGCGGCTTCACGGGTCAGATCATTCAGTATCAACTCCAATTGTTGTCCTTGAACCAGTGCGTTCTTGAGGCGCAATCCTTCCTGATTGAAACCCAGCGTGACATCCACAGAGTGCATCAGGCTGTCCCGTTTACGGCGCATTGAAAGCCCAGACCGGTCGAGTTTATCCTGAAAGCCCCGCTGCCAATTCATCTCATGGAACCGTTGCTCGATCACTTCCACAGGCAAGCCCATGGCATACAATGCCGCAACAGCAGAGCCCGCGCTGGTACCCACGACAATATCAACCGGCACGTGCATCTCTTCAAGTACCCGGATGATACCGATATGTGCCAGCCCCCGGGCACCGCCGCCACTGAGCACCAAACCCACTTTGGGGCGCGCCAGCGAATGTGACTGTTGAGGGTATAGCTCACTGCCATTTGCCTCATTTTCAGTTGCTTCAACGTCAGAGGCAAAACTGTCAGTCACCGGTACCAACACGCTGATTGTGAAAACCCACACAATTAGCCGAAATATAGAACGTCGAACCCAACTCATAGAGCAAATTTCACCTTTCTTGTCCTGTTTCTCTGACTATCATTAACGGATTACGACCCGCAAAAGGAAAACACTTGTGGAACACTCAGGAGCACCTTCGAACACCAATGGGGACCCATCCAGATCCTCTGCATCCAAGCCTTCCGGTGCACCCAAGCCTTCCGTTGCACTACGGGCCACGCCAGCCCGCATTGCTGTGCTTGGCAAAGCTCTGAATTGGCAGGCACAGGACTACGAACATGCGTTCGAGCTCACGGGTTATCGCCCTTCCACAACACAATGGTTAAACGGAATTGATCTCTTTCTACGGCTGCTGGGCTGTGCCCTGATTCTCGCCGGAATCGCTGCGTTCTTCGCTTTTAATTGGGCAAGTATGCACCATTTTGCCAAATTTGCCGTTCTGCAGCTTGTGATTATCGCCAGTATTTTTGCCAGCTCTCGACTCCCACGGCAATCACTGGCGGGACAGTGTTGTCTATTTAGTGGCGCATTTTGTACCGGAATCCTCATCGCGGTATTTGGTCAAACCTACCAAACCGGCGCAGATCACTATGGTCTGTTTTTATTGTGGGCCCTACTCATCACTCCCTGGGTATGGATTGGACGCCAATCCGGCCTTTGGCTGCTCTGGCTCCTGTTGCTCAATTTAACCTTAATTACCTACTGGACGGAAGTATTTCGCCCCCCATGGGACGAATTTGCCCGGATATTTGGTCCGCTCTTTTGGCTGACCCAGTCAATAAACGATTCTGAGCTGGCACTGCTTCTGGTTATGCTCAACGGGATCGCGCTGCTAGTGTGGGAGGTTTTAGCCAATCACGTAACTGGTCAGCCATCACTCAAACAACAGCACTACTCAGGCGCGCTTGCAAATCGCTGGTTTCCCCGCATCATCGTGCTTCAGCTCTTACTGATCGTTACAGCTCACTGTGAACTGACGCTAATCACCCATTGGTGGCAAGACGGTAGCGATATCTACGATATTATTTTCTTTGTCATTTATGGCCTGATGCTTGGCATCGGCGGATGGTACTACCAGTACCGGCAGGTCGATTTATTGATCTTGAGTGCTGCGGCACTGTCATTGATGATCACCAGCAATTCACTGTTAGCCCGACTCGGCAGTAACGAAATCGAGATGGGATTTTTCCTCTCGCTACTGGTCATCGCTGAAACAACCGGGGCAGCGCTCTGGCTCAAGCAGGTATCTAAACGACAAAACCTGGGGGTAACGGGATGACGCACTCAATTTCCCTACAAGAACTCCTCGCCAAAACATCGGGGCACAGTCTCCACGAAGCGGAAGCCGCGCTGCAAGCCATTCCCATTGAGAAACTGGAAACACCCCAGCCCTGGTATGTCCGGACTCTGATCGGTTTCGGCGCCTGGATGAGCAGCTGGATGTTGATGAGTTTTATTCTGGGTATCAATTTACTGGTTGAATCCGAAGCCTATGGTGTCTGGGGAATCCTGTTCATGATTCTGGCACTTGTGCAGGCCTATCGGGTCAGGTCACTGTTTTTCAATCAGTTTGGCTTGTCCCTCAGTCTCACCGGGCAATTATTATTCGCAATCGGAGTGGCGGAACAATCACAATTTGGTGATATTACTGCGCCGCTTATCACACTCATACTGACCAATGCTATCCTTCTGCTAATCTATCCAGACCGGGTGCATCGCTTCCTGTCCATCGTATTCATCAATGCCGCTCTGTTACCACTGGTGTATAAATGGCAGCTTAATGCTTTGATCCCGTTTTTTGCGCCCATCCTGGTACTGATTTTCGGCGCTTTCATCCATTTTCAACCCCGTATTCTGGCACAGGGAAAGACGGAATGGTTTGCACCGATTGCCGCAGGAGCACTGGTTTCCGCCATGGCATGGGTACTGCTCTCCGCGTTGTACGTTTTGCCGGAACTGCTGGATGATTTTCAATTCTACCCGAATCCGTGGATTACCACAGTGGCGATCAGTGTGCTCTTCGGCATTGCTCTGATGGAGCGTGTTCGAACCACGATTGATCCATTTCCGCCAGTTATCGCTGGTTTGCTCGGAGCACTGCTTAGTGTACTCACGTTACTGACACTCAACGCCCCCGGCATACTCTTGTCACTACTGGTGCTTTGGCTGGGTAAACATCAGGGATCGCGCTTTTACCAAGGCCTCGGGATCACATTTTTGTGTCTCTTCATCGCCGCCTTTTTTTACGGCATTGGGACTACACTGTGGATGAAGTCGATAATTCTCTGCACCAGTGGTTTTGCCTTGCTGCTGGCACAGCAGCTGTTAAGCCATCTGCAAAAACAACAGCTGCATTCTCAATTGCAGGAGAACCAATAATGGCTTCCCAGACCCGCCTCCCGGCCTGGCCACTCTGGATTACAGTGGCCCTCGTGATTCTGATCGTTAATGCCATGGTGTTTCAGAAAGAACACTTACTCTCGGAAGGCGATACGGTGTTACTCCCACTCGCCCCCAGAGATCCCAGATCTCTGCTGCAAGGGGATTTTATGCGCTTGCGTTATGAGCTCACCCGGCAACTGGAACGAACCCACAAATCACAGCGCAGCTATACGGGTTACGCGCTATTGCGTTTGAATGAAAACGGGGTCGGGGAATATGTACAAAGCCACGAGAGCCCCCCTGACCTGCAGCCCAACGAGCGGCTGATATACTTTCGTAAACGAGGGGACCATGTTCGCTTTGCCAGTGCAGATTATTTCTTTCAGGAAGGCCATGGCGAGTACTATGAACAAGCGGCGTTCGGTGAATTGAAGGTAAGCCGCAGTGGTCAAGCGCTACTGATTGGTGTTAGAGACCGCCGCTACCAGCGCCTGGATGCGCCAGACGGTTCCTCACCGGCTTCACGCCAGTGATTGACGCATCATTTCCCGCATTAACTGCAAGTAATCCCGCTGTTGGAGATGCATGACATGGTTGCCCGGAAACCAGTGGATATGGCTTCCGGCCCAGTGCTCATGCAGCAACTTTTGATAGCGTGGAGCGGTAAAACGGTCGCCGGCACCGGCAATAATCAACAGTCGTTCCGGGGGGACAACCGGGGTCCAGGTTAATGGCGAATGGATAGCGGTGGCATGGCGAACATCCACCAGATCCAGCCCCACTTTGGGCAACATGCGTTGAAAGGCGGTGCGCAACGGCCCCCATTCCATCAACATATCCGCGGGCGAAATGACTGCGGCATTCGGTATCACAAACGCAAGGTCAGGCTCGACTGCTGCAGTCAACGCGGACAAATAGCCGCCCAGACTCAAACCGCTGATGCCGATTGTCTCGACGCCCTCCTTGCGCAGGTACTGCATAAAGGTTCGGACTTCATGGATCGCCTGCAACATGGCTTCATTGGTTTCCGCAAAGCCATGATTGAAAAAGCCATAACCACTGAACGGATCTCCCCGCTCGCGACGGCTGCCATGAAAGGGCAAGGTATACAGCAAAACGTCCCAACCCTGCTCATAGAACCAGCGCAACGAGAACATGGCACTGTTGATCCAGTAGGCATCCAGTGTGTAACCATGGAGGAAAATCAATGTCGGCCTCGGCCCATCAGGATGCCGCCAGTGTCGGGCCTCGGCGACCCGGTTCCGGGTTTGACTCGCAATCCGGTCACGTAATACCGGATTAATGGCCTCAAAATCCGAATCAAAGCGCAACGTACAACTGTCAATGCCTTTAACCGGCTTGCTGGGTCGGCTTACTCTGACATTCACCTGTGCCGGTGGCGGCTGAAACACTGCTTGCGGGTCGCCCCGATCGGCCAGTTCGCGATACAGATCCATCTCATCAATTTGTGCCTTCAGTGGCCGCTTGCGCAGACTCGCCAGCATCGCCAGCAAGACACCTGTTGCCAGACCATTCTTCAACACATGATCAATCGCCGCACTGGTTCTGACATGGAAGCGGTGACTTTGGTCCAGCGGCGATGACACCGGATGCTGGTGATAATCAATCGGCAGAGAATACCACCAGGGACTACCGTCAATAAGCTTCATCCTGTTCCTCCAATTGATACCGAATGCACGAATACCGTGAAAACATCACTCTTATCAAACGGTAGAACAGAGTTTTTTAAGTGGCAAGCCACTGGAACAAAATTCTAGTAAGCAGAACCTGGCTTCAACTGACTTGTGTTTTAATCCTGCTGAAGCGCCTCTTGCCGCTCTCGCTCATATTCATCATAGGTTTTGCTGGCATTCTGGTAACAGGCGTCTTGCTCCGAAGGGGGCTTTTCGGCGCATGCATAGCGGTTGTTCAGCTGAATATTGTCGTACACTGCACGATTACTGCAGCCTGTGACAAGTAAAATAGTCAGAGTGATCGCGAAAAATCGCATTAAAATATCCCTTTTAGTAAGTTGGTCAACACGGTTTTAATTCATATAATGCTGACCAAAGGTCATCGCTCAGCACCTGAGTATACCGTCCACTTTCATAAGGAACCAGCTAGATGAGTACTTTAGTCATTGGGGCCAATGGTCAAATCGGACGTCTGTTCTGCCAGCATGCAGCGCAGCGGAATATCGACGTTACTGCAATGCTGCGTAACCCAGACCAGGAGAACTTCTTCCAGGCACTGGATATTCCGACCGTCATCGCTGATCTGGAAGGGGATTTTGAAGCCGCATTAAGCGCATTTGACCAGGTTGTTTTTACCGCGGGTTCCGGGCCAAGTACCGGCCTGGATAAAACACTGCTAATTGATCTATATGGTGCGATCCGTGTCATTAAAGCAGCAGAGCAAGCTGGAATGAAACAGTTCTTGATGGTCAGTGCATTACGTGCTGATAAACCACTCGAAGCACCGGAGAAACTGCAACCGTATATGGCTGCAAAACTGGCCGCAGATGAGATTCTTTTGAAATCAGAAGTCCCTTTCACCATTCTTCGACCCGGTCGGTTAACCGATGAGGCTGCAACAGGATTCATTCAATCACCACTTTCCGATAATCGCGACCCGATAACCATCACACGGGAAGACGTCGCCCTAACCATGCTGGAAGTTCTAGGTCAGGGTTGGGCGATTGGTAAAACAATTAATCTGTTGAATGGAAAACACTCCATCAATACTCTGAAGAAATTGTGTTCCCTCTACTGATACCATTGCGAATTTCATGATTTCGGGTACAGTAGCCGGTTGGCTCAACCGGTTTGATTAAACTCCATGCTCCTGAAAACCCGTTTTTATCTCCCCCCAATGCGGCCCCAGTGTGTCATTCGTCAGGGTCTTTTAGATGCCCTTGATCAAACTCAGGGTGGGGAGTTGATGCTCATCTCGGCACCGGCAGGTTATGGGAAAACAACTCTGGTCAGTCAATGGTTGCATCAAAAACCACACACATTTTCCTGGTTGTCCCTCGATAAAAGCCACAATTCTCCGCGCTTGTTCTGGCAATATGCCATCACAGCACTGCGCCAGATCCAGCCAGCGCTTGGCCAGGACGCTGATGCATTGGCCACAGATAAAACCCTGTCCGCCCAAGAACATATTGTGATCGCGTTACTTAATGATCTGGATGACCTCAGCATCATGAATCATTCGGACAAACCGGTTTCGCTGATTCTCGATGACTTTCATTTGATTGAGAGTACCACGGTACTCAAGTCAATGAATCTGTTTCTGGATCATCTGCCACCAGGGCTCCGGGTCGTAATGACCAGTCGCACCGAGCCACCACTGGAACTGGCCCGTCGACGGGGCAGTAGCCAGCTCAGAACGATCACCAGCGAGCAGCTTCGTTTTACCTTGCCTGAAAGCGAAACATTCTTTAATCAGACCTTGAATCTGAATGTGCCGGCGGATGTAATAACCCACTATTACCAGACCACAGAGGGCTGGATTACCGGCTTACAACTGATTAGCTACTCAGTGCATAATCAGCAGGGCACGGCTTCTCCGCCGAAAATGAGCCCACAATATCCGGGGCTTGATCGCCATATCGCAGACTATCTGTTTGAGGAAGTTTTTTGCAACTTGTCCACGGAATTCCAGAACTTTCTGCTCTCGACCGCATTACCGCGACGTTTTTGTGCGGGATTGTGTAACGCCATGGCGGGTACACATGACGCGCTCTATCAGATCAAGACCCTTGAGCGCGATAATCTGTTTATTTTCCCGTTGGATAACTACCGGGTCTGGTTTCGTTTACACGATTTATTCCGGCAATTCCTGCTGCAACGACTGGCCATATTAACCGATCAAGAAATGCAATCCCGCGCTCAGCAGGGTGTTGATTGGCTACAACAGGCAGGCCACTATGAAGATGCTCTGGCCCTGAGTATTCGTATCACAGATTGGGATCGCACAGAGGCACTGCTGGAATTACTCACGCAACTTTCAGAAACTCAGGGCCTTTCCGATGATGCGGTTCGCTTACTCGCATCCGTATCACTTGCCTCGGTTGAACCCTATCCGAAACTGGCTGCGACGATTAACCAATACTGCGGAGCAAGCAACGGCCCGGAAGCGAATATTCCCTCTGAAGCCTCTCCCTATTCCAATCTGCAGTTATCAGAACCGTTGACGCGTCGCGAAACCCAGGTACTGGAGCTGATGTCCAAAGGTCTTGGCAACAAGGCCATAGCGGACTCCCTGTTTATTTCTCTAAACACGTTAAAAGTCCACATCCGCAATCTTTACAGTAAATTCGGTGTCGATAATCGCACCAAACTCTTGCTGAAACTCAATTTGCAATAAATTCACCCCGGAATTTCACCCGGCACTTCACCCCTCAGGGTGATTCTGTTTCCCTTCTCGTGGCTTACACTGGCAAAACATCAGTACTGACTATCACTTCAACCCAATAATCATGGCCAGAAATAACCGGGTCATCGAGGAGCGTGATTTATGGCAGCACAACCAACCGAACGAGATGCAATGAACTATGACCTGGTCATCGTCGGCGCTGGGCCTTCAGGCTTGTCCGCCGCTTGCCGCTTCAAACAACTGGCAACTCAGGCCGGACTGGACTTTTCCGTCTGTGTGGTCGAAAAAGCAGCCGAAATTGGTGGCCACCAACTTTCTGGGGCGGTACTGCAACCCAGCGCATTAAACGAGCTTTTTCCTGATTGGGAAAACCGGGGCGCACCACTGAATACCCCCGTGTCTTCAGACGAATTCCATTATTTTGTTTCAGCGCATAAAAGCATCCGAATCCCCACCGGATTTTCCGAGCTGGTTAATCGTAATCACGGCAACTACGTTATCAGCATCGGCAATCTTTGCCGCTGGCTGGCAGAACAGGCCGAGGTATTGGGCGTTGAAATTTATCCCGGCTTCGCGGCATCAGAAGTCCTCTATGATGACAATGGTGCGGTGTGCGGTATCGCCACGGGCGATATGGGGGTAGATGCCCTCGGCCAGGCTAAAGACAGCTTTCAGCCTGGAGTTGAACTCCGTGCGAAATATACCCTGTTCTCGGAAGGCTGCAGGGGACATTTGGGTAAACAACTCATCGATCGTTTTGGTCTGGACGAGCATAGCGATACCCAACATTACGCTCTCGGCATTAAAGAAGTGTGGGATATCGACCCCGACAAACATCATCCCGGAAAAGTCATCCACGCGTTCGGCTGGCCCCTGAAAGAGAATGGTGCAACTGGAGGTGCCTTCCTCTACCACAGTGAAAACAACCAGGTCGCTCTGGGGTTGATCACAGATTTGAACTACCGCAATCCTTACCTCAGCCCATTCGAGGAACTTCAGCGCTGGAAACAGCACCCCACCATCAAGCACTACCTGCAAGGCGGTAAACGAGTGGCTTATGGTGCTCGGGCATTGGGAAAGGGTGGTTTACAGGCTATTCCAGAGCTGAGTTTTCCCGGAGGTCTCCTGTCCGGATGTGAGGCGGGATTTATTAATTACCCCAAGATAAAAGGCAATCACACCGCAATGAAAACCGGCATGCTGGCCGCTGAATCGGTTTTCGATGCCCTGCGCAATGGCAGTCCCGGTCAGGAAACCCTGAAAAGCTACTGGCCCGCAATTAAAGCCTCCTGGGTGTATACAGAACTGAATCAGGCCAGAAATGTCGCACCGGCCATGCATCGCTTCGGCATGTTTGGCGGCGCTACATTCACATTCCTTGAATTTGGATTACTCAAAGGGAAACTACCGTTCACCCTGAAAGACCCCAAACCCGACCACGAATGCTTGAAGCCAGTAACTGAAGCAACGCCGATCCACTACCCGAGACCGGATCATACCATCAGTTTTGATAAATTGTCTTCGGTCTATTTGTCCAACACCAACCACGAAGAGGATCAACCCTGCCATCTCGTATTAAATGATCCTCACATTCCCGTAGAACATAACCTGAAATATTATGACGAACCGGCTCAACGCTACTGCCCTGCAGGTGTTTATGAAATCATAGCCAGTGACGAAGGTCAGCCCCGCTTGCAAATCAACAGCCAAAACTGTGTGCATTGCAAAACCTGTGATATCAAAGACCCCCGCCAGAATATCACGTGGGTCACACCTGAGGGCGGCGGCGGGCCAAACTACCCGAATATGTGAATGCGAAGAAGACCGGCGCTCATAACTCGTTTTTTTGAGCCCGGTTACGCAGTTAGACAATGGTCTAGCTTCTGCAGAAAACGATTGCACAGCTCGGTTAGTTGAGATAATTAGGAGGATTACGTTTTGTTCAGTAATTATCGGGTTGAGTTGTCCATGAGTTTGTCTGTTTTAAGCGTCTTTTTGCCGACCTTCTTTTTCGTCTCGATTACACCCGGAATGTGTATGACCCTGGCATTAACTCTGGGGATGAGTATCGGTATTCGCCGAACCCTGTGGATGGTTGCCGGGGAGCTGGTTGGCGTGGGATTGGTCGCGTCACTCTCGGCCATTGGGGTTGCGGCGATCATGCTCCAATATCCAACGCTGTTTCTGGTGTTAAAGTACGGCGGCGGAGCCTATTTGATCTACCTCGGGATTCAGTTATGGCTATCAAAGGGTAAAATGGCAATGAATCCTGAAGCGGAACAACGTACCTATCAATCTGCCGGAGCATTAGCCAGCCAGGGCTTTGTTACTGCGATTGCAAACCCCAAGGGATGGGCCTTTTTCATCGCGTTGTTGCCACCCTTTATCGATTACGAGCAAGCCATTGCATCGCAACTCATTGTCCTGATCGCCATTATCCTCACACTTGAGTTTATCTGCCTGCTGATTTACGCCGGCGGAGGGAAAACCCTCAGCCGTATTCTAGTGCGCACAGAGAACGTTAAAATCATCAATCGCATTGCCGGTACGCTCATGACCGGCGTTGGAATCTGGTTAGCGCTGGGTTAAGTTTCCAGCGAAGTTAAGAATCAGGGCACCAATACGCGCTCTGGCTCACCTTGGGGGTGTACGCGAAAGACCACAATGACAGCGCCTTCACTTTCGGTTCTGGCACTGTGGATTTGTTTCAGCGGTATTTTAATGGCTTCACCCGCTTTCGTGACGACATCCTCCTTGCCTTCCTGAACAAGAATCGCTTTACCCTGTAAAATATAGGCAAATTCCTCTCCGGGATGCCAATGTTTCGGCAGTGTGGAATGGGGTGGAATATGAACCCGGCTGACAATAACTTCAGTCCCGGGTACACCTTCCAATACGGCAGACATCATATTTTCGAGTTTAACTTTTCCAGATTTCGCACTGCTTTCCTTGGTTGCCGTCTCTGCAGCTGTAAAACCACACCACAACATTGCAACACAACTTGTCACCATCAATAGCTTTTTCATTACTGTTCAACCCTATTGCTTTTCATCTATTGTTACGTTCACTGCGTCTTTAAGTCAAAACGGCCCTTATTGCAAACTCATACACCCAACTTGAGCAGCATACGTAAGCTTAGCTAATTCATGGGTTAAAAGGTATTGTTTGTGCTTATGTAAAATTAATCGGATCATAGGGTTACATCAGCAAGGCTGACGAGATCAATGGTTCAATTGCGATCTGGATGTTACTGGAGAAGAAAAGTATGTCATTCGAATTTACAGACCTGGAACAGGCACAATCAACAAATGGCTTGTACATGACGGTTGTGCCAGGAATACCAAGCCCTTGGACAGAAGCGGCCAAAGGTATACTGCATATCAAGAACATATCCTGGTCTGCCATTCGTTTCGACGCCCGAGACAAGGCAATGCGAGCATGGACACACTCACGAAGTGCGCCCACACTGATGAACGAGCACGACAGCCCACGATCGGATTGGCTGGAAATTCTGCACTTCGCCGAGTCCCACGCACCCGAGCCCGCGCTTCTGCCCGAAGAACCGGCATTGCAGCAACAGGCATTGGAACTTTGTAAACTGATTTGTGCAGAATCAGGACTCGGATGGAATCGCCGTTTGCACGGTGTTCACAGTGGTTTAACAGGAGAAGGTGGGTTCCCGGAACCCATTGCAGCCTACCTGGGATCAAAATACGGCTATGATCCCGAAGCAGGTGCAACCTACAGTCAACAAGTGGCTGATCAATTGAGTCAGTTAGCTACCGTGTTACAACAGCAACGCTCACTGGGTCAGCCTTTCTACCTCGGTAACCGTTTAACGGCAGTGGACATTTACAGTGCCACCTTCATGGCCATGTTCAAGCCACTTCCGCCAACCGAGTGCCCCATGCTCGACCTGATCCGTTCCGCTTTCGAATCCGTGGATGACCGGATTCAGCAAGCACTTGACCCAATTTTGCTGGAACATCGTGACTTTATCTACCGTGAATACCTGGAGCTCCCGCTCAAGCTCTGAGACTACCGGGATTGTCGACCTCCAACTGTCAATAGCCCCATGCGAACACAAACCCGCCATACTGGGCGGGTTACACGTCGGGGCTGTAATCCATATTGTTCTAAACTGCCAGCCACTTTTTGTCCAATGACAGGGCCTGGAGCTGGATGTTGATATAGTCCCGAACTTCAGCAATTCCTACGCTATTTGCTATGCTGAACTTTAGGCACCTGAACGGACATCCACCCACCCGGAGCATACTGCGCGATGAACAAATTAGCTTTAGCCTCTGCACTCACGGCACTTACCGCCAGTTTTGGCTCTACTACGTGGGCGGATTGTTCCGCACGAGAGTTTGACGCTGATGAAAATAATGTGATCAACGCTTATGTTGCTTTCTACGGACGGGTTCCCGATACCGGCGGGCTCGCATTCTGGACTCAGGAACTGGCCGGTGCCGGGGGAGACTTAAGCGCAATCATGGCCGCGTTTGGCACATCGGAGGAGTTTACAGAGCGATTTGGCACACTCAGTAACGCTGAATTGGTTAATAATCTGTACCAGCAACTTTTCAGTCGTGATGCAGACAGTGGCGGACTCACCTTCTATACGGAATTGCTGGACAACAATCAGCTGACACTGCAGGAAATTGCGCTGGAAATCCTGTTCGGGGCCAGAGCTGAAGACGCAGACAATATCGACAACCGGCGTCTAGTGGGACAGCACTACGTCACCCGTGCCGAAAACACCGGAGACGAACTTGATGCCGATGCGATGGCCACCATTATCACGAGTATATCCGATAACACTGACACGGCTAACCTCGCCTGTGACAACATTGATGTCGCTTTTGAAGAACTGGATAATGGCTCCGGTGAAGCGATAACAGCGTTATCCGATGTCTGGATCATCAATGATTCCAACCTGCGCTCAACCTATCTGGTGGATGACAGCGGCCAACAAATACTGGTCAATATCGAAAGCGTCGAGAGCACCACCATCAACAATCAAAGCTACGCCAAGGTGTCCACATCCGGTATCCCGAACTACCTCACTACCCTGACTCAGGAAAACATCGATACCTTGAATGCCCGGCCCAAAGCGAGTTCGGATTTTGTATCCGGTGCTACCACTGCCGAAGCCGGTGACGTGATCGAATTTGGCGCAGACATAGGTTATCGCAGTCAATCCAATGAAGGGAGCTGTGCTCAAAACGCGGGATATGGTTACTGGCCGCCGGGCCCGGTTTGTCCATCGGATCAGAACAAAACGGGGTATTTCCCGACCCAACCAACCCCCGCCAGCAGTGACTGTGACAACGGATTAAGCGCGATCGGATATGGCATTAACGGCACTTCAATTTACAACTGGGGTGATGGCCAATCCTATAACAGCGAAGGGGTATGGCAAACCCTGGCTCCCTTTGCCGAAGTGTACGATGTCGATATCTGCGGTGGCCATGCCGCACAGGGGGACTATCACCATCATTTTTATTCCGCGTGCTGGGCGGAAACCGCAGGGGAAACCCGAACAGGGCACTCCCCGGTTTATGGCTTTGCTGCAGATGGGTACCCGGTTTACGGCCCCTGGCATGACAGCAATGTCACTGCCAAAAGTTGCTGGCAAAAACGTGACTACAGCGCAAGTTCACCAACCGGCTGCGGTGTAGAGGGGGAACGCAGCTGTCTGCTGGTAGACAGCTATGACACAACCCAAGGCACCACCGCCGCCAGTCAAAACGGACCAAGCACCTCTGGCACCTACAATAGTTTATCCGGAAATGATTTTGCCACGGTTGCAGGCTTCTTTTTCGAAGACTATTACTTCGACACAGCCTGTACCAGTCAGGGTGAAGCGTATCTGGATCAATACAATGGCCATGACCACGACGGACTGGGCTACCACTACCATCTCACGGTAGCAGGCCCCGATGATTTGACACCAGCCTTCCCGTTCACCTTCGGCCCACGATACCGTGGCCAATTACAGGACAATGCCATCGCCTCATGCTCAACCGGTCAACCCGGAGGCACTCCTGGCGGAAATGGCGGCAACCAGCCACCAGATGGTCAACGGCCTCCACAAAGGTAGTGGGGGAAAGCAACGGGCTATCTTGAATAGGATGGTTAAGAGTGGAACTTTCTGGGATGAGGATATGGCTGAGGGCTTAATTTGGCCACAGAATCACTTGATAACATTTGTTGATTTTAGCGATATTTTTAATAATGATACCGACAAGATATGATTGTTAAGGCTTTATCTTCAACGACATATACCAACCTGTTAGTCTCATCAATTCGACGAGACCAAAAACCAGACAAATTTTCTTTAAGCGGTTCTGGTTTACCAATACCTTCGAAGGGTGAACGCTTTGTATCCGAGATTAGTTTATTAATGCGCTTCAATGTCTTCTTATCTTGCCCTTGCCAAAACAAATAATCATCCCAGACTTCGTCAGTCCAACAGAGCAACCGGCTACTCATCAATTAAATCTCTTTCGGTCGTCTTGCCATTTTTATATTGCTCAATGGACTTTCGTAAATGCTCCACGTTAGCCGGGGATTTTAAAAGATGAACCGTTTCCATCAGGCTATTGTAATAATCAAGTGACATCACCACCGCATCTTCAGAATCACGACGTGTGATAACCGTTGTATCAGCATCGTTAACAACAGAATCAAGAACGGCTTTCAAACCATTTCTGGCTTCTGTAAAAGACACCACTTTCATAATCTTCTCCGACATGTACAACTAATTGCACAACTGTAACTCAAGCCTTGTTTATGTACAATATATGGGACGTGTATTTTTGCTGCTGGCCAAGTTATTGGAACGTACGGATGGGTGTCTTGGTTATTATTGGGTTTCTGGACTGGCCCAGTGTCGAAGTCTGTTTCCAACATAAGCACCGCGTATAACCCACCATCCTGAACCACTACCGAATAGACTCGGGGGCACTTTGCGCTCGGAATTTGCGATTTTCACCCCTTCCAGTTCCATTCCTGACACCGTACAACCATAGTTTTCGATTTGACCCACAAAATGCGCCTGATCTGTGCTTTGTGATACACTGTGTTCCGAAAGCTGTCGTTTGGAATTTACAGGTGGCTGTCTCGATTATTGGCTAGTCCACTTAACGCAAATATTCCTAATTCTCTCCACCGAAGATTCAAGGCTAAGTGCGCTGAGGAAGGGGCATCCATGTCCGATTTAATTGAAAAATGGATTAATGAGTATATGAGTAAACATGGACCGATGAGAATGTTCCTCCCCAACGATCCATTAGTCGTATTAATTACAAGCTTTGGTCAATGGAGTATCAGAACTATCCAAATCAATATCAATATTGGTAGCAGAGCTAGATAGACGTTTTTCACCCAAATAGACAATATCGAGTCCAAGCAAGATCAGCTCGGTAGAGCCATCTAAAAAGACAACTGTTGTTTCCTGGTTCAACCCCATGAACGTAGCAACTGCAGTACTTCCATCATAAATCTTAATTTCTGTTCCAGAAGCTGAAAATGTGTAGTCCGATAAATTCTTTGGCAACTCTAACCGTTCAATATTTGCATCAAGCTCCAACTGTGGGGTGCCTGCAACCATAACGGTTTCACTACCTGATGAGCCAAATATCTTGGCGCTGCTAAGAGCATAATATTTAGCATTCTCACCAAGAAACATGTTGCCTGATGAATTGCTATCTTGAGTAAAACCTTCACCTAATGTAACACAAGATTCTGACACAACATTTTCGTTGAAGAGTTGCTCTATCTCTGATTCTGATAAAGCCCTGTTGTAGATTCGAATATCATCAACAGTGCCAACCATGTAGTGGTTATCACTAGCAACTGGGTAGCCTACCGTTAATGGCGTTGTTGCAACAACATTAATTAAACCACTCCATGCTTCAGTATTTTTTAGTTGCCCATCAATATAAATTTTTTGATTGGAACCATCATATGTTCCTACCACATGATACCATTCACTCGCTGCTGGTTTTACATTTGAGGACACTAATCTGAAGCCACTTGAGTACATCTGAAACATAAAGTTATCGTTTTGATCAAATTGAAGTCCATAAGAAGTATTACCTTTCATAAACATATTTTCGAAGGTACTAGGGTTTCCTGTTGTGTGTTTTACCCAAGCACTCAAAGTAATGCTAGTTGATATATCCAGGAATGTTCCGGTGCCAAGGTCTAAATAGCTACTTCCATCAAAGTTATAAGCTTGGTTCGAATTTCCAAATCTATCTGACGTTAAAACAGCTCCATGCACTATTCCTATGTTCCCGTTCCCGCTACTATCATTTGCATCACCATTAAAAAGCCATTCACCAACTAGCCCATCTCTTGGTACTTCAGCATAAGCCTGCCCCATTCCGAATAAGAAAAACAATTTAAGTAAATGGCTCAATAACCTATTCATACACATCCCTTTTTTAAAATTAACATCATCATCCGAATTATAGACTACTTTTTTTCTAGCTCACGATAAACAAGACACCCACTCGAAATACGATTTTGAAGACCAATCTCAACTATCAATTTTTAGTATGAATATGGAGACCATTTTTTAGGCCCTTTACCCTTTATCGCAACATACGACATTGGCCAGAACAAAAAAACTGACAAACACACCCTGAGCACATTGCCAAAAGAGAGTCCAGCTCCTGAGGCCTCATGAATTAATTTGTGAAATGATTCAGCAAACAGAATTAAGCACCCGAAAGTCATTATGATGGCACCAATTCGTAAAAGGGCATTCACTTTTTTTTCTGTAAAGAATATTTCTTCAATGTCCCTGATCTTTAAATTTCCGATATTTTTCATATCCATCCCTGTTTAATAATTCATCGCGAGGTTTTAGAAAAAGCCTATCTAATAGGCACTGCGCATTACTTCAATCTCATCAGTATTGGTCATGGTTGCCTTTGCGCGCAAGCAACTGACTGTGACAATTAAATATTTTAATTAAACAGGGTAAACAAGACACCCACTAGAACTATTTACACCCCTTTAAGTCCCAATTCGGGAACCTCACGACCATAAATTTTGTTTTGACTCGCAAATTGCGAGTGATCTGTGCTGCAGGGTGACGCAATGTATTATGTAATCCGTTGATTGGAATGTATGTGTCAGTTGCTTCAGATTTAGCTCTGCGCACTGGCTGTCTGAGTATTGAATTGACGACCCAAGAAGAATCACATTCTTGACAATAAGTCAATTTTTTCTCGACTATTAAATTCAACATCGTTACCCTTACTCATTATGGCGCACCTTCAGAGGGTTTCTTATTTAGTTACAACACATCCCACAGATACGCCATTTATGTTAACCCCCCCCCCGGTACACCAGATTCAACAATAACTCACTAGAGTGTTTTTTATAAACATAAGGAATTAGGATGATGAATTGGTTTTTTCGAATATTATTATTGGGAACTACAGCCGTTTCCGGTTGCGCGCACATTTGCAACACACAATATGATACTGAGCAGAAGAAATTTATTACCTTTATTGCTGCGGAGGAAGCCTTTGCCAAGAAGCTGAATGACTCTTTTCAGAAAGAAGAGGAGACAAGTGGCATTCCTCACAAGATCATAAGTGTCTCTGGAGCGGCTTATGGTATTGGGTCTGTAGTAGATTTTAATAACTATGAGAATCTAGCTACTATCTGTGACCTCAATGGACTTGAAGTGGTCCACTCGAGTTTCGGTCAAACTTGGCCCGATCGGGACAGTGAATTGACCGCTACAATCGAATTAGACTCCGGTGAGTTAACGAAGAAATTCGGAGATTTAGTAATAGGCATTGGCCTGGACTACAGCAACCCCGCAACCTATCGATATCTAGATCTTCAGCAAAAACTAATTCCATCTCTGGACTTAGAAGAAAGACTTAGGTCAGCTGACTGTTATGAGCGATTGCAAGGTCACAAGGTCTTGCTCATAAAAGGAGTCATAAGTGGTAAAAAAGAAATATCAGTAGGAAAAAACTTTGAAACAGGAGCAAACGTCAAAACCCACAACACCAGCTTATTTAAATTTCAGTACATAGATAAGGATAATTTTAGGAGGATTGATAAAGAGGCCAAACAGTTATACATGATTGCTACCCTAATTGATGGTACTTCTTTCCAGTCTGCTGAAACTGAAGATTCTAGCGGCGTCAATCAAACATTTAAGGAACCAACCAACACGGATATTGACACTTTTTTACGGAAAAAGGAGCGAGATATAACTTGGATCATGAGCCCTTCTCCAAACAACAATGGAACATACTGGTTTAAATCTTCAACAGGTGACTACTTACACTGTCCGACTGGTGGAACTTTGATGACCTACGGACAAGGGGGAGATTGGATTGTTGATCAACTACCTGATGGTCAGGTGAAAATTAGGTGTTATAGGAATCAGAGAGATACACAGTTGTGGTTGCATCGGCCCGAAGGCCGCCCCTCTGTCTTGCTTTATGATACCGACAATAACGATACTGTAATTGGAAACAAGTGGTTTTTGTTAGATACTAATGATAATCAAATACAATCAACAAATGAACCTATTTCAATTCGAATAATGTCGTGGAAAGGCGATTATTTGCCCCGAAGTTTAATTAATTCTAGTAGACAATAGTAGACAATTAGAGTCGTGGTGCCCTTTAGCTTAAGCGGAGGGCATCAAAAATTAAACAAGACACCCACTCGAGACACTGAAATCATTTCCTGAATCTCTGACCCAGCTCAATTCACAACTCGAAGCGGAAACTCTATTATCAATGAATGGACGGTATGCTTGCAGAAATAACCTCTGTTCATAACTTCATACATTGAACGGATTACGATCCAGTATCGGGGAATAGACTCGTGCACGAACAAACCGGCATATTGATTTTAATCTTCGTCGTCGGATCACGAATTAAACAACGAATTAAACAAGACACCCACTCGAAATATTGACTCAACTCCAAATTACTGTATATTCAACCAGACCAAATACTCTTCAACGGACCTGAAGACATGCCCAAACCAAGGAAAGCCCAGATTTCACTCGACGCAACGCCCTACTACCACTGTATATCTCGCTGCGTGCGCCGCAGTTTCCTCTGTGGTGTCGATCATTACACCGGTAAAAGCTATGAACATCGGCGGCAATGGGTCGAGGACCGATTAATCCTGTTAGCACGAACCTTTGCCATTGATGTCTGCGCCTTTGCCGTCATGTCGAACCACACTCACACCGTACTCCGGATCAATCAAGCGAAAGCCGAAAGCTGGAGCACCAGAGAAGTCATTGAACGTTGGCATGGTATTTATGCCGGGAATGCACTCTCCAAGCGGTATTTATCTGGCGATACATTACTCGAATTTGAGCAGCACCGTTTAAACAGCTTAGCAAAACTATGGCGAGCGCGGTTGCAAGATATTAGCTGGTTCATGCGATCATTGAATGAGCCCATTGCCCGTGCAGCCAATCAGGAAGATCAATGCACTGGACGATTCTGGGAAGGCCGGTTTAAATGTCAGGCGTTGTTGGATGAACAAGCCTTAGCAGCTTGTCTCGCCTATGTCGACCTGAACCCGATCCGCGCCGGTATTGCCGATTCACCGGAATCATCGGATCACACCTCGGTTCAAAAGCGGATTAGAGCGGCAAAAACTGACATACCTCATCAACCAGATTATTTATTACCCTTCGTCGGAAAGCCCAGGAAAGACCAACCAGACGGCCTTCAGTTTAACCTGCAGGATTATCTTGAACTTGTAGATTGGACCGGGCGAATCCAACGGGACGATAAGCGCGGATCGATCTCAACCACTCTACCGCCGATCCTGAAACGTTTGAACATCAACGAAAAACAGTGGACTCAACTCACGGGCAAAATGGAGTCCCTATTCCCGACCTTCGTTGGCAAAGCTGAGCGAGTAGAGATCGCCAGTAAGCGCCTTGGACACCGACGGGTCTTTGGACTAGCGCAGTGTCGAAGTTTGTTTTCGACATAAGCGCCGCGTATAATCCGCCACCCTGAAACACTACCGAATAGACTCGGGGGCCATTTGCGCTCGGAGTTTACGATTTACTGCTCATCCAGTCCAACTCCTGACACCTCACAACCATAATTTTTGCTTTGACCCGATAACTGCACCCAATCTGTGCTAAATGACACGTTCTTTTGCGTAATCCGTTGATTGGAACATAGTGATGGTGTCTATAGGTTTAGGCTCCTATTTGAGATGTAGCGCCACAGCACTAGCAAATACTATCAAGCCCATTATTACTATAATCGTGAGGCTTAACATCGAACGCCTTGCACCTCGATACCCATTTATTGCATAAATTAACAGACCAATGGCATATATCAGTAAACCGGTGATAGCAACAAATAGTTCAAACCCTACTAATCTTACAATAACTTGCTCACCGTCTCTCAATACGGGTAAAGGTAATTCCATAAGAAGAAGCCCGTATAAAGCGTATACTAAGCCAGCGAGGCCAATTAAGCCTTCGTATATAAAATCGTATTTCGATTCCTCTTTTTTCATAATAATAATTAACGAGACACCCACTCGAACTCGCTATTAACCTCCCCCCAGCCCCTATCCTGACACCTCATGACCAAACTTTCTTTTCAACCCGAAAACTTCGCAATCCGTTGATTAGGATCTACTTAACCTAGTGATGGGTGTCTTGGTTATGTTATATGTTTATTCTCTGACAACGCGAGAAATTCTTGAATAAACAAGATCTCTTAAAGCAGTTTTGTTTCTACCGTGGTGAAGTTCCCGATGACAGTTTGGGCATACCGCAATAGCATTTTGAACTGTATCGGTACCGCCATCTGCCAAACGGCGCAAGTGATGAACCTCTAGGTACGACATACCATCAGCCTTTGTAAATGGGCTGGGTTTTGTACAAGCCTCACAAGTCCCTTTGGCTTCTTTTAGTACATATGCAACTACGCGCACGTCCCTTGCAAAAATTTCGCCTGAAGATGACGCTCGTTCTGGTTTTTTCTGTCCAACCGGAGGACTCAGCGATAGAGTAACTTTTGATAGTTCCCGCTCAATTTCTTCAGGGGAATAAGCAAGTATAGGACTTAATTCCTCTTCAGATTTAACCGACAACTCCCAAATGCCGCGACCGCTTTGTTGCGGCATTTTGATAACACCACTGTCTACTAAATCTTTCTTAGCCCAGCGAACCTCTTTCTCAAAAAAGCTTTCGTTCGTGTCCGTTTTCTTTGCAAGATCGCTAGTACTCAATCCAAAATGATCAGACAAAGCCCTATATACTGTCGATGGAGACAAGGATCCTTCTCGTTCTAAGAGATTGACTAAAGCTTTTTTTATTTCATTCCTATCAGGGATCACCGAATGCTCTCTAAAAATATTACACTCATAATTAAACAAGACACCCACTCGAACTCGGAATTTACTATTAACACCCCTTCCCAGTCACAATCCTGACACCTCATGACCAAACTTTCTTTTCAATCCGAAGATTTCGCAATCCGTTGATTGGAATCTACTTATAACCTAGTTATGGGTGTCTTGGTTATGGTTTTTTTATGGCTTAAAGATAAAAACAAACCAATAATAAGCAATACAACCCCGAGCAAGTTCAATTGCCACGGAGATGAAGCAGGCGTTAATTGAGAAGTGTTCATAGCGCCAATCATACTAGGAATATGCTCAACTACCCCAACAATCGTCATCGCCCAATAACACCAAACTTCTCGTTTCTTGAATGGAATAGCAAGCAAGAAAGCAATGGCAATACCCGATGACATGAAACCCGCGCCCTCAGTCTTCATCATACCTAGATATAGAACCTGATAGGATTGTGCTAGATCACCCCAAGATTTACTTATAGCATCGGAATGAAAAGGCAGGAATTCTGGGGAAAAAGTATAGATTAGGCCAAACAGGAAAAGTCCTAAGGCATTAAACCCATAACAAAATAGCGCGATTTTTATTTTCATTTAGGGATTCGCAGATAATATGCCTGATCATTTAACACGTATTACTTTGCATACGTCGTAAATAACTCCCAGCCTACCAAATTGCTCGTTTCTATCACGATTCTAACCGCGATCAACAGTGGCTGTACCTAACATCAACTCATAGGTAGAACATTAAGCAAAAAAGCAGGGTAACTTGATGATATTAATATGGATTCATCCTGCAATAAGGTAGATTGTTAGTCGTCAAACACACTACCGACCCTAAAGCAGAATGAATCAGCGTAAATTTACCACATTTCTTGAAAAACTCACCCATTCCCTCAACCCAGAAAAAATTACTGAAATCGCTAAACAAGAAGATTTCTGTGTGCGGCAGAGACGAATTACGCCTTTTAATCTAGTCACATGCCTGGTTGCAGTGATGGCCTCGAGCACCATAGAAAGTGTGGCAGACATTCAGCGGCGGTACTGCGAGTGGTCGGAGAGCAATATCTCTTATCGGGCCTTTCACAATCAATTTTCGAAGCCCGAGTTTCCTGAGTTTATGCGCGAAGTACTGTCATCACTCCTCACAGATTGGTTGCAACCCTCTCTGGCTTTTCCAGAAGGCCACTCTTTTCATCAGTTCAAACAGATTCTGATTCAGGATGGCAGCTCGTTTGCTGTGAAGGACTCGTTGAAGAAATCGTTTCCTGGTCGTTTCAAAACCATCAGCCCTGCCGCTGTTGAACTTCAAGTGACCATGGATCTTCTAGCAGATCAGCCCTGTTCTATCTCGTTGACCCCCGATACCGCCAGCGAGCGGGACTACCTCCCTGAGCCCCAAACGCTATCCGGGTGTTTGTTGCTGCTTGACCGGGGGTACTTCGATCTGGAGTGGTTTCAGAACTTGCAGGATACTGGAGGGTTTTATATCGCGCGGTGTAAGAACAACATTAATCCAGTCGTCGAGGCTGCTTATCGAGAAGATGGAAAAATGCTGAAGCACGTGAAGGGAAAGCCGCTGAAAACAGTGCAAGGCAAGCTGTTCAAGCGACAACGTACGGAATTAATTGTTTCCTGGAAAAAAGGAAAGCACACAATCACCGCAAGATTGGTTGCTTGTTGGATCAAGCGGGAAAAGAAATTCTCCTGGCTGATAACCAACCTTCCTCAAGAGCAGTTTTCTCTGGACGAGGTGAGTGAGGCTTACCGGCTTCGCTGGCAAATCGAGTTGTTATTCAAAGAGTGGAAATCCTATGCCAATCTACGGTGCTTTGATACCGGCAAGGAATCAATAGCAACCGGGCTAATCTGGGCGGCGATTACGGCGGCACTCATGAAGCGTTTTATTTGCCACAGCGCACAACGCATACTCGGCAAAGTGCTATCCACTCGAAAAGCTGCGATGTGCTGCACAGTGACTTTTTGCGATACGATGCTCGGCATCATGCGCGTTGACCGAAAAGCAACTAAGCTCAATGCGCGCAAATTGATTAACTTTCTTGGGCGTTATGCTGGACGTGCTCACCCCAAAAGAGACTGTGATTCGGGTAAATTCAGTTTGGGTCTACAGCTCTGTTAGGTGGCTTAATGTTCTACCTATGAACATCAACTATGAGTGTATCAGCTTTCCGCTGAAGGAAAAGGAAGCATTCCGGCAGACACAGACAAAAAGCCCGTCCAGTGGGACGGGCTGATTGATCACAGCTGATAGGATACTGTCATTTTGATATTTCTACCCGGCTCGTAGTCCAACAGGTAAAGGTCACCGAAGCGGGGATGTTGACTTAAACCGGTACGGGAGGATTGGGAGGCATAAAACTCGTCGAAGAGGTTGTCGACGCCCAGTGTGAGCGTTACGCCTTGAACTTGTTTAGGGCTCCATTGTGCCGAAATATTATGGACGACATAACCGTCTTTCGAGTTGTCCTTGGTCGCACCATCCAGATCCAGATCGGCGTCGACGTCATCAACCCAACTCATGTCCCAGTGCAGTGCCAGATCCAGTGCAGGCAGGTTGTAATCCAGGTTCAGGGTAATGGTATCGCCTTGCTGTCGATCCAGGCGGGCCCCCTCGAACTGGGCATATTGAGCAAATGCCTCCAGATCACTTTCAGCGACAGAGTAAGTTAACAATGCTTTCAGCTGACCAATATCGTAGCCCAGGTAGGCTTCGTAGCCGCGTATTTGCATATCTCCGACGTTGTCTTTCCAGGAGCGGGCATTCACATCAGCAGGAGGTGTTGCATAGTCGTAGATGTAGTCATTAATATCGGTTTGAAACAGAGTTATACCTGCCGCAAAACGGTCTGCTCCGAGTACTGAATCTTCGTACGCAGCGGAAAGTTCGGTATTCAGGCCGGTCTCGGCATCGATATCCGGGTTTGCGGTATCATACAAGCCCGCGCCCGTGAAGACTTCACCGATTTCCGGGCCTTTGAAAAGTTGTGTGGTGCTGGCGCTCAACAACACGCTATCCGTTGCAGCATACTCCAGTGCCAGGGCGGCACTGACCTGTTGAAAACGGTCATCAATTACGGTTGAGTCAATATCGTAGTTGTCGTAACGGATACCCGGCGTAACCGCGATACCGTAGCCCAAATCAACTCGATCTTCGATAAACACAGCTGCACTCAAGGCTTCTTCACTGGATCGCTCGGTACCATCCGCTCGATATTCCGTTTCATAGCGGATGATATCGATCCCGTAATTCAAGGTATTGGAAAATTCACTGCCAAACCGGGACGTTGCCAATACATTCAAGCCAGTATTAGTGGCAGTACCTTCCACGGTGGCCGGATCTGTTGGCCATAGCGCATGAATTGCAGACTCATCACGCCACAATTCACTGACATTATTGAACAGTGTTGCTTTCAATTGGTTCTGCAACCCCCATTGCAACTCGTACCCCAAGCGCAAGGTGTCACGGGTGAACTCAGTCGGGTAGGTCAAAGGGAGCCCCAGTCCATCACCAATCGCTACATCTGTGGCCAGTCCCATGTCCGGACGATAGCTGTAGTTACCTTCATCTTCATAGTACTCGTAACCCAGTTCCAGACGTTGGTTGCCGCTGATATCCCAACCCAATTTCAACAACGCATCCGAGAGATCGCCTTTCAGGCCAACCACTTCACCATTTGTACCCGGAACCGTTGCCCCATCATAACCCTTGATTTTGCCTCCACCGACTTCGAAGTTATCGCGGGAAACCCCATTGTAGTAACCCAAAACATCAAACTGATCATTAAACTGGCCATAACCGGTCAACGAGAACCCTTTTGACGCGTTGTCTGCATAGGAAACCTGGGCCCGGCCACCAAATTGTTGCCCGGGTCTCAAGAGTTGATTGGCATCCTTGGTTTCGAAGCGCACCACACCACCCAGGCCACCATTGATCACGGAGTTATTGCCGATTTCAATATCCACTGACTGGAGGATATCCGCATGTATCTGCAAATTACCCATGTGATGATACATGTAGGTATTTTGATTTGCCCCGTCGATACTGATGCGCAGGTCTTTGTCGTCCATACTGCGGATGGTTATCCGTTGATTGAGTGAATGCGCGCCACCAACATCAACACCGGGAATCGTGCGCAATAAATCACTGACGTGGTCCGCCTGGCGGATTGCAATGGTTTCCTGGGCCAGATTGATCGAAGAGGCCTGTACGGTTGTGCCCCAGATGCTGATGGTTTCTTCAGCCTGGACGTAACTCAACCCACTGACACCAATAATTGCGCCAAAGGTTAGTGTGCCCCGCATTAACCTGTTGATCGCCTGCCACAAGGGGATTCTGGGGAATGCGTTTTGCTCAATTCGCGTACTTAAATTTTCAATTCGTTTAATCTGAGCGTCCGGAAAATTCATACTCGCCTCTATCTTCACACGATACAACTTCAATTCCCTTCGCGGAGCGTACGGTACCAAAAACGGGATGCTCGGCAGAAGGTGAACTACCTGTCAGGCAAGCGAGCATACATCAAATGATAATTATTATCATTATATTTATTATTTAATCAGAACCTCGTACTAACTGATGGTGATTTCCTGAATCTCTGATCCAGCTCAATTCACAACGTGAAGCGGAAACTCTATTATCAATGAATGAACAGTATGCTTGCAGAAATAACCGCTGTTCATAACTTCATACACTGAACGGATTTCGATCCAGTATCGGGGAATAGGCTCGTGCACGAACAAACCGGCATATTGATTTTAATCTTCGTCGTCGGATCACTGCTCATCGGTGCCGCAACGCGATTTTTTATGCGCCGCTCCAGTATTCCCTATTCCGTCAGCCTGTTGATTATCGGCTTGTTCCTGGGCACCGGACACCGGTTTCTGGAAACGGACATTCACTTCCCCTTGCTGTCAGCCACCATTGAGCTAGTTGCCGATATTGATCCACACCTGATACTGTTTATCCTGCTCCCCACCCTGATCTTCGAATCCGCTTACTCATTGGAAGTCCATTTATTCCGGCGCATCTTTAACCAGATTGCGATTCTTGCCGTACCGGGATTGATTGTCAGTACCTTACTTACCGCCGCGTTTGTTTATTATCTGTTTCCGTGGCAATGGAGCTGGGCCATCGCCTTGCTCTTTGGCGCGCTGATCAGTGCCACCGACCCGGTCGCTGTGGTTGCCCTGCTGAACGAAGTCAGCTCCCGCAAGCGACTGGAAACCCTGATTGAAGGTGAATCTCTACTCAATGATGGCACCGCAATCGTGTTATTCACGCTGTTCCTGGGCATTGCGCTCAACACGAACCAGGCCGAGCTCACGATAACCGGTCTGGTCGGTCAATTTTTCTGGGTGGTATTACTCGGGATGGCAATCGGCTATGTGATCGGCTGGATCGCGTTGTTCTGGATTGGTCGGTTGTTTAATCAACCCTCAGTCGAAATCGCCATATCCATCACCTCGGCCTATCTCGCCTTTTTTGTTGCGGAGGGTGTGTTCCATGTTTCCGGTGTAGTCGCCGTAGTCACCCTGGCGATTTTATTTGCCGGCGAAGGCCGGACCCGTATTTCCCCTGAAGTCACGGATTTCATGCACCGGTTTTGGGAAACCATGGCCTATATTGCCAATACTCTGATTTTCCTGCTGGTCGGTATCCTGATCGCCAATCGACTTGACCTGGGAGCTCATCTCATGTGGCTCTATGCCGGTATCCTTTACCTCGGGCTGCTGCTCATTCGGGGTGTTTCAGTTGGCATGTTTATACCGGTTTTACAGCGGAGTGGTGTTGGCATCACGCGGGAGAAAGCGCTGGTGCTCATCTGGGGCGGACTGAGGGGGGCGGTTGCCCTAGCGTTGGCACTTTCAGTGGCGCACTCGGATTTAATACCCCAGGAAACCCGGGATCAGATTTTGTTCCTTTGCGCCGGTATTGTGGTGCTCACCATTGTGATCAACGGCACGACGATGGGCTGGCTGCTGGAACGGCTAGGACTAAATGAGCTTCCCCCGGCCAAACAGGCCACCGTGGATAAAGCCATTCAGCGCATTACCAAAATGGTGGAGGAGGTTATCCCGGAACTGGAACGGGACGAATTTTTAAGGGGCGCAAACTGGGTCAAGATAAAGCATGATAACTTACTTCGTATTGCCCCACCCCCAACTAAAACGGGTACGAACGGGCACCAGACAGAAGCCCGTGAGGACGAACAGAAACTGACGCCAGAAGCACTATCCGTCGCTTTTCGGCGTCAGCTTCTGGAAACAGAACGAAATCACTATTGGCTACAGTATAAGGAGGGGCTGCTCGGTCGCCATGCAACCAACAAGTTAGTGGATGTTGTGGAACACGCGCTGGATGGGGAGCCCACGCTCTCCCCTCGCCCGGAGCTCCTCAAACTCTGGAATGTTCCGACCCTGACTCATTTCCTGAATAAATTCCCCCTGCTCAGTCGCATTGCGGTTGTCACCTCATTTCGCAGAATGACGCTGGGTTACGATATCGCCCGGGGCTTTATCAATGCGCAACACGAGATTGAGCGCTATATCGATACCCTGGCCCCTTCAGACACCGACAAAGAAGCGGTCGAGTTGGAAATACAACAAAACAAATCCGACACGCTGGAACGCATTGAGCAGCTGCGGGAGACTTTTCCCGAGATCATCAGCCGCCTGGAAACCAATGCGGCCAGAAGACTGCTGCTCAATAAAGAAAGGCTAGTAATTTATGAGTTGATTGAACGGGGCGTACTGGATCACCCGGAAGCGAAAAAGCTGATCGCAGCCATTGAAGAGCGGATGTCGAGATTGCTTCGCGCTGACACAAAATTCGCCCTGCCTGACCCGGAAGATATTCTACGGCAATTACACTGGACTAAAGCACTCTCCCAGACAACCCATGAACAGTTGCTACACATTGCCAGTCAGCGTATTTTTTCAGCGGGTGAGTTATTGTACAAAGAAAATGCGCCAGTAGACTTTTTTGCGGTAATCCTGAGAGGACGCGTCAAACTGTCCAGAGGAGCCTCACACAAAACGCCAACTGAAGAACACTCAACAACAGTAAAACATCCAACAACAGAAGAAAAACATAGAAAACTGGCCGGGCCCGGGGATTTACTCGGTGGAATGTGCCTGGTTACGGGCATTGCCGATCATACCGCCTTCGCCCAATCCCCGGTGGACGTTTTATGGTGGCCGGCAGATCGGCTAAAACAAGTGATGGCAAAAGATACCCAATTAGCCAACGTATTGCTAAACGAAATTCAAGCCGTCACCCAGCCCGACCTGGCTGGGCCAAAATCTATTTCGGATTCTGATGGAATTCAATCACGTTTCGATCCTGATCCCGGATAAACAGCATCACTGCTCCCGTCGGCAAGGTAATTGGCCCCTCAGTAATCGTGATATTCAATGATTCCAGTTTCTTCTGAACCGCGTCAATATCGGTCACATCCAGTGCGACGTGGGTATAACCGGGGTGTTTGGAAGGAAGATCCATTAACAGATTTTCAGTGTTCTTTGGATCCGCATTCAGAATGAAATTAATATTCACTCCGGAAGGATGCTCCATCACCGCCACCGGCTCCGGGCCCATCGGCCCTTCAATAAACTCAAACCCCAATTGCTCATAAAACGCGCGGGCTTTATCCAGATTTGCCACCCGGATACCCAAGTGATTGATGCCTGAAATTTCTTCCATAATCGTTTTTTCCTTGCTTGTGTTAAACGCCTATTTGTCATCAGCTTTAACGAAAAATCCAAAATAGGTCGAGACTGAAAAGATTAGAAAATACCATGTAATCGATAAAAATACTTTACCGGTTCACCACTTTTGGAAAACCCGCTCTCGTGTCCCATGGAATGGTAGTGAAAGCTACCTTCATACAACGCTTTGGACAACGTGAGCACTAGAGCATGACACATAACAATTTTACTGACCGCACACTATATCAGAACCCACTGGTCGCGAGTGAATCTGATTGACCCAATAAGACAGTGCATAAAGGCTGAAATGACATTCCACTGTAACACCGGTCTTGCTAGGATGTTGGTTTTATGCTCAATGAGGCTTGGAAGATGCAGAATATCAAGTTCAGACAAATTTTTAACGCACCGGTTGAACAGGTGTTTAACGCGCTTTGTGACCATGAGAACTTTGGTCGACTGATGGGCGCGAAGATCGAGCGTATTGTGGATGGGAAAGCGGGGTATCCCAACGGGTTGCACTCGGTACGGCGGATTGCGCCTTTACCGTTATTGAGCTTTGAGGAAACGGTAATCAGTTATGAGCCGAACAGTTTGATGGAGTACAAAATCAGCAAGGGCACACCACTGAAAAACCATAAGGGCCGGATGCAGTTTTCTGAGACAGAAGGCAAGACGGTACTGGACTATCAAATTGAGTTTGACACCAAGTATCCCATTCCAATGATGGGTTTTATGCTGAAGAACACACTGGAAATTTTGTTGGGCCGCGCTGTGAAAAAGTTAGCACGCTCGTATCTTTAATACCGGTGTGACGAGCACTACGAACCAAGGGTCGTAACCGCATCGGTTAGACAACTGAGAAAATCCATCAGGATCGGCTCTTCGCAGTATTTCAGTGACGCGGCGTACCATTGAAAACAGAATCGATCCCGACCGATGGGACAATATCGCAGCTTTCCGTCCGCTACTGCTGATGCGACAATCCGGCGGGGCAGGATTGATACACGCTCACCACTCTCCAATATGGTGAGTAATGCATTCAGGTTTTCAATGTGCTGAAACGACCCCAAACGGATATTTCCGGGTCGGAGGTAACGCTGGTAGAGGTAGGAGGACTCCAGCTCGAACGTATAAATCAAATCGATTCCATTCAAATCCGGAATGGAGAGGTGTGATTTTCCGGTGAATGGATGGGTTGGCGCAAACACCGCGACCATTTCATCCTGCATCAATGGTGTATAACGGAGATTCCGGTCGGTAATCGCCTCACCCACAATCGCAACATCGACCTCTTTGTTCCGCACGCTGTCCAACAAGGGATTGGCCTGTTTCAACTCCACAATGATATTCGGGTGGATCTCCCTGTAGCAGCTTAATACAGCAGGTAACCAACTGGCCTCATGCACCTTGTCCACGGCCACTTTCAATCGACCATGGTGACCACTCTGATAGAGGTTTAGCTGTTCTTGCAACGCAACCACATCCGCCAGAATTCGCCGGGCATTTCGATGAAACTCCTTCCCGGCCTCAGTTAACAACATTGCCTTTTTGGTTCGCTGAAAAAGCGGAAAACCCAGTGTATCTTCCAGTTCCAGTAATTGTTTGCTGAGAGCGGGTTGCGATACACAGAGTTGCTCTGCGGCACGGGTTAAGCTGGTGTTTTCGGCAATCGCACAAACAAGTCTGAAATGCTTGATTTCAAGGCGTAACATGGTGTCCTGATTCGTCGGGGTACGGTGAGCCTTATAGTCACCGATACCTGAATCAGGATCAAGCCTCTGCTACCGATTAGGATTCAAAAGCGGAGAGATAAACTGTGCCAATACAGCACAAGCAAGCAACAACAGGGCCGTACCAAAGCCCACCACACCAATATTCACGCCGAACACCAGTTTTTCACTGCCATCCAGGTACTGCATTGAACCGCCGTAAGTTTCCCGGCAGAAATAGGCAAACATGAAGCCACCCATTACAAAGCCTGATAACAGTGCCGGAAGCCAGACCGTGCGACGTACCCACAGCATCCAGAGACTCAATACACCAATTGCGGTATTGGTTGTTAGTTGCCACACTTCGTGAATACGGGCATGGGGCGGCCAGTTCGGGTTCCAGACATGGGTATCATTAAGTTCAAGCACCGGCACACCAAAGGCATAGAGCAGAATGCCAATTGTGATAAAAATTTGCTGAATCATCGCTTTTGTCCTCGCAACCAAATAAAGGGCATCGCTAAACATCAATTGAAAAACAAGGAAACTGTGGTGATCAGCATGACCAGCAAGGTAACGGCATGGCTGATCTGTCGTGCGCG
Organism: Oleiphilus messinensis; assembly: GCF_002162375.1. GTDB lineage: Bacteria > Pseudomonadota > Gammaproteobacteria > Pseudomonadales > Oleiphilaceae > Oleiphilus > Oleiphilus messinensis. The sequence goes on from NZ_CP021425.1 coordinate 6,111,379, forward strand.
AAACCAGCGGTTGAACATGGCGAGGGAATAGATAATTCGGGCCCCGAGAAACACAGTTCCCAGCACCAGAACCCAAAGGCTGTCACCGGGAATCAGCAAATCCAGTAACACCAGCAAAATCATAAAGGGAATGGCCTGCTCCAGCATGTTACCGTGTACACGGATCGCAACCGACAACGACTTCACATCGCCATCCCCCAGGCTGACTTTATGCTTGATGCGCAAGCGGGAAACATTCAGCGAAAGCACAATAACAAGAATGGAGAGTAAAGCGGTGATCGGGACGCTGTAAGACAACGCAATGCTGGATAATGTAATACTGGAAGCCATAACCATTTACCTTGTTTCAATTATCAGGACATGTTTTACAGGCTAACGGAAAAGTGGTTTTCGTGTAAAAGCACTTTTCCTTATGATCAGCATGACCTCAGGTTATGGCTAAGGCTGGAACCATTGCATTGCTGTCGACGGTATTCAGTTGTAGAAAATTGTGGTTTTACCTTCACTGACCAGAATGCGATGTTCCAAATGCCACTTCAGGGCACGGGACAATACACTTCGTTCCAGATCCTGCCCCATTTCCTTGAGTTCTGCGACACTGTAGCGGTGCGATACCCGAATCGCATCCTGCTCGATTATCGGGCCCTGATCCAGGTCTTCAGTGACATAGTGCGCGGTCGCCCCGATGAGTTTGACCCCGCGCACGAAAGCCTGACGATATGGATCAGCCCCCACAAATGCAGGTAGAAAGGAGTGGTGAATATTGATAATACGCTGCGGATAACGGGATACAAATTCCGTGGTCAGTACTTGCATGTATCGAGCAAGCACTATCAAATCAGCATTGCCTTCCAACAACTGCAACGTTTCAAATTCGGCAGAAGTCTTGTTTTCCGGGGTGACCGGTATGTAATGGAAAGGGATGTCGAGGCGCTCCACTTCGGCACGCAACGCCTCATGGTTACTGATCACAGCAGAGATATCGGCAGCATATTGATTGCGTCTGAAGCGCCACAAAAGATCCATTAGTACATGGTCATGCTGAGATACCATAATGGCTACTTTTTGACGCTGACGCAGGGGAAAAAACTGCCATTGCATACGGTAAGGGTGGCCGATTTTATCGGAAAACGCTCTTTCCAACTGGTAGGACCGGTAGAGTTCACCGTCATCCACCAGCTCCAATCGGCTGAACAACTCACCGCTTTCCGGCGCTGGCTGCTGCTCTAACCTTGCGATACGAACCTGTTGCTGCTTGAAAAATTCCGTGAGCAGCGTTGCACCATCAATCGATTTAGGATGAGACACAAGTAAACTCAGGGTATTTTTGACATCCATGACATCGCTCCCTAACGGCCAATCAAAAGACGAATTTACCAGGGTCAGTTGACCCTAGTGAGAAAACCATTTTTTCGCTTCGATAACCACATTCTGCCGCAACAGATACCGAACTACTTCACAGACTAGTCAGGATCGGAGCCAGATACCAGTACAATTATTGATCAGTTGTGTGTCATTTTGTAAGGCCTGTTTTGTGAGGGATTCACAGCATTCTGTACATATTTTATACACATCAATATAAAGGTGCTAGACTAAAAAAAAGCACTTGAACCAGAGAAGAGCGAGAACCACAGCACTGTCAAACCCTGAATCGTTTTGCGAGAGATGAATATGTTGGATGATTTGGCCCAACGGGGTTTTCTACCTCGGCAAGATCCAGCGACTGATTTTCAGCGGCATAGCGAACTGCATGCACTGGATCAACTGGGACGGGATCTGCCGAGCTTGCTGTTGGAAAACGATTTCCGACAATTTGCTTGTGCTTTAACCCTCCCCCATTGGCCGGAACATACCGTCACCGAAGCATCACTCCCTGAATTACGACTTTATTACGTGCGTTTAGGTTTTCTGGCATCTGCTTATATTAATCAAGTCGGACAAGCGCAGGCCAAAATCCTGCCAAAAAACATTGCGGTACCACTGGTTGCAGCCTGCAAGTTATTAAAACGCCCCCCGATACTGAGTTACGACGGCTATGCACTCTATAATTGGAAACGTTTCAATATCAACAAGCCTATTGCCCTCGGAAACATTGATACGATTCAGAATTTTGTCCATCTATATGACGAACACTGGTTTATTCTGGTTCACGTTGAGATCGAGGCAAAGGCAGCACTGTTACTGTCGGCAATCGAGCATTTTATTGCCCATGACAATAGCGATATAGATAGTACGCTGAACGCGATTCTCAGCGCCATGGAAGACATGGTCAGCACGCTGAAACGTATCCCGGAGCGTATGTCGCCTGATCTGTATTTCAGCCACTTTCGTCCGTATATCCGCTTTTTTGAGCATGTCGAATATGAAGGTACCGATATCGGCACAATCGATTTTCGCGGCGAAACCGGCGCACAAAGCAGTATCATTCCCGTGCTGGTGAGCTTTCTTAAAATTCCCCATGAAGCGACGGAACTAACAGACCATTTGCGCGATATGCGTCGCTATATGCCAATCAGCCACGTAACCTTTTTGGAACAGGTGGAAAAAACCACCGATATTCGCCTGCGCTGCGATAAAACGCTTTATAACAATACCCTTGAAGCGATCGCACAATTTCGGGAAATTCACTATCAATGGGCAATCGAGTATATCGACAAACACGTTGCCGATCCGAGAGGTACCGGCGGCACCCCCTACATGCGCTGGCTCAAGCAGCTCATTGATGAAACCCGGGGCTTTAAAATTCAGTAACCGTTACCGGGTATCAACTCCACCAATTTTTATCGCACTGTAAATATTTACAAAATATAAAAAGCACAGAAACATACAAAACCTCGCCAAAACAAAGAAAAAATAAGGCGTACTGATTTCAGAGCCTTAAAAATCACACTTTTATTTCTTTTGAACTCTAACTAAAATTAACGATAAGCATCAAACTTACACTCACGCTGAATACTCGCATTAGTTGAGGGAATCGTATCGAGTTAACAACACAGCACTTAAATAAGGGCCACAATTCATGATTTCTGAAGACAAATACAGTATCGAAAATACTGATTATTCTGTCGGCCAGGACAATGTGCAAAAATGGGGATTTGATGTCCACAACCCTGTTTTTGCCGTTAGCGCCGGCTTGATTCTCCTCTTTCTCGTTGCCACCTTGGTCAGCGATGCCTCCGCGGCCAAAGCCGCCCTCGATGGCCTGAAATGGAAAATCATTGCCAACTTCGATGTATTGTTTATCTGGGCGGGAAATATTTTCCTGATTTTCTGTCTGGCACTGATCTTTTCACCTTACGGGAAAATTCGCTTGGGGGGCGACACCGCCGTTCCCGAACACTCCATGATTTCGTGGCTGTCCATGCTCTTCGCAGCCGGTATGGGCATTGGACTGATGTTCTGGAGTGTCGCTGAACCCGTAGCCTATTTTACCGGCTGGTATAAAACGCCTTTAAACGTCGCCGCGAATAGCAGTGAAGCCGCAGACCTTGCCTTGGGGGCGACGATGTTTCACTGGGGCCTGCACCCGTGGGCGATCTATGGTGTGGTTGCGTTATCCATGGCCTTTTTTGCCTACAATAAGGGACTGCCATTATCAATCCGCTCTATTTTTTATCCCCTTCTCGGAGATCGGACCTGGGGTTGGCCCGGCCACATCGTCGATATTCTTGCCGTACTGGCGACACTATTCGGGCTGGCCACATCCCTTGGCCTGGGTGCTCAGCAAGCCTCGAGTGGCATCAATCATGTTTTTGGTACCGATGGCGGCACCGGATTACAAATTCTGGTCATAATTGGTGTGACGGCACTTGCCATTATCTCCGTGGTGCGCGGTATCGACGGAGGCGTAAAGGTTCTCAGCAATATCAACATGATTGTCGCATTTGCTCTGCTGATTTTTGTAGCCCTGGTTGCATTTGCGGTCACAATGGGCACCATACCAAAGACATTAGGTGCCTACCTGGAAAATATTATCCCCCTGAGTAATCCCCACGGGCGGGAGGATGAAGCCTGGTTTCAGGGCTGGACCGTATTTTACTGGGCGTGGTGGATATCCTGGTCACCTTTTGTGGGGATGTTCATTGCCCGAGTGTCTAAGGGGCGTACTGTCCGGCAATTCTTAATCGCCGTACTGATTGTGCCAACCTTGATTACGGTACTGTGGATGTCTGTCTTTGGCGGTCTGGCAATAGATCAGGTAATTAATAAAGTGGGTACGCTGGGATCGGATGGACTGACCGAAGTTCCCCTGGCGATGTTCCAAATGTTTGAACAACTGCCCTTTAGTACTCTGCTGTCCATTATCGCCATTGTATTGGTGTTGGTATTTTTTATTACTTCATCCGACTCGGGGTCATTGGTGATCGACAGTATTACCGCCGGAGGCAAGATCGATGCGCCAGTGACACAACGTATATTCTGGGCGGCAATTGAAGGTGCGATTGCCGCCGCTTTGCTCTGGATAGGCGGGACAGAAGCCATTCAAGCACTGCAGGCTGGTGCAATTTCTACAGGTTTACCCTTCACGATCGTATTGCTCTTGATGTGTGTCAGCCTGATTCTGGGCTTCAGAACAGAGCGTTTTAATCACTAATCCAGGGCATGCGGTGGTGTAACTGGTCGAGTTCACCACCGCATCAATCCGGCAAAAAATTCTTGCACACTGGTTTAACTGAGCAATACTCCCTAAAAGGGAGTTGACCTCAGTCATTGCCAAGCTTGAGATCTTGCGCTAAAAACTCCCCTTTTTTTTGATTCCTCAACACAGGTGTAACCATGTTTTTTTCCAAGCATAAACAGCAATTGGACACCATGCGACAGCAAATGCAGGAGGCACAGGATTTCGTCGATGCGGTCAAAGCACATAATGCAGTCATCGAATTTTTACCTGATGGTACCATTCAGGATGCGAATGATGCTTTTCTGGCCGTCGTCGGCTATCAGCGCAACGAAATCATTGGCAAACATCACCGGATGTTTTGTTCTCCCGAGTACGCTAACAGCACGGAATATAAAACATTCTGGAGCGACTTGAATCGTGGCTTATTCAATTCCGGATCGTTCCAACGCATGAACAAACAAGGTAAAGCGCTTTGGTTACGGGCCACTTACTTCCCAATTACCCGCGATGGCAAAGTCTACAAAGTCATCAAATTTGCCCAAGACGTCACCACAAACACATTGCAACGAAAAGATCAGGAAGCCATCCTCGAAGCGCTCGATCGCTCTTTAGCAGTGATTGAATTCACCCCGACCGGGGAAATCCTCCATGCTAACAACAACTTTTTGAACACCGTCGGCTACAGCCTCGATGAAATCAAAAACCGGCACCATCGCCTGTTCTGTTATGACAGTTTCTATCAGGATCACCCTCACTTTTGGGACGATCTCGCCAAGGGGCGATTTCAATCGGGCAAATTCGAACGAAAACACAAAAATGGTTCACGCATCTGTTTGGAAGCAACCTATAACCCTGTGCAAGGACCAAATGGAAAGGTCGATCGCGTGATCAAGTTCGCAACCGATACCACGGCGCAGGTCGAACATGATGAAGCGGTACACGAAGCCTCCCGAATCGCCCATGACACCTCGGTCAAAACCGTGCAAATTTCCGTTGAAGGCTCCGGGTTACTGCAAAACAGTGTGCACATCTCAAGCACTATTTCCGGTAGAATTGATGAAGCGACCGACTTGATTCGGCAGTTACATGACAAATCGGGTGAAATCTCGGCCATCGTGACCACCATCAGCAGCATCGCCGAACAAACCAACTTACTCGCACTCAATGCGGCGATCGAAGCCGCCCGTGCCGGGGAACATGGCAGAGGCTTTGCCGTGGTTGCCGATGAAGTGCGCAGCCTTGCATCTCGCACCAATACCTCGACCATCGAGATTGAAGAGATGGTCAAAACCAATGAAGGACTGACAGAAGAAGCGATGAACCGGATGAATGATATCCGGGAACAAGCCATGGAAGCAGGAGACTTGATCAATAAAGCATCAGGTGTGATCGGCGAAATCCGTGACGGAGCTGAAAACGTTGCCCAAACCGTTGCGACTCTGGCTCAACATCAAAATTAGTCAGGTTTGGCGCACAGGTCATGTACCCGTTGCGTCGCCCTTGCTGAGCGCGATAATGTCCAATATTGCTTGAGTGACTTTATCGCTCTCCGACAACTGGGGAAAGTGTGCGCTTTGCGTACACTGAATCTGTTTGCTCCGAGTGGAAAGTGAAACGAGCTCGTGCTGATAACGACAATGCAGAGCAAATGACGCCATCGGGACTAATGGCAGCTTTTGCGTTCCCGTGATAACCCGAATGGGGATATCGGGAAACGAGCCCGCAGCCTCAAGTTGTTGTAAGGTCAAATCAAGACTTTCATCTTCCGAGTATTTAAAAGGATCAAACCACTTCTCCAGAGACTTCAAGCCCTGGTTTAGCGCATGTAACAAAACAGGCGCACGATGTTTCCGGTGCTGGGCAATTTCATCAGGGTGGGCCGCATCCACAAACACAGCCCCCGCAACAGCATCAGGATAGTGACGGGCAAAGAGTTGGGCGAATATGCCCCCCAAAGAGTGTGCGACAAGCACGCACGGCATCGGTAATGCCAATTCCCCACAGAGCGCATGCAGATCCTCAATGATCTGCATGCCGTGCTGATTCTGCAAGGTCTCGGCTGAAGTCCCCACACTTGGGCGGTTATATAACAAGACCTGGCATGTATCGGCTATTTCCGGATAGACCTGATCCCAGCTGGAGTAAGGCATACGGAATCCATTGATAAAAATGACTGAAGGCAAGCCGGTGCCGAGAACCTGGTACTCAACTAAATCACAGAGCATGTTCACCAAAAGCGTTCCTGAAGCTGTTTATCGACTGATCAACCTTCTTTCAAGCATAACATCCGGAACCCATATTCGCCTGTTAAGTTTTGTGCCAATTCTCAAGCCAATTTGCGAACGCCAAAATCGGGATACAATGCTTTCAACTCTAACCAGGCAACCACGGCGACGAAAACCGCGATCGCTGACCACACCAAAAGCCCCGTTAGCGAGAACCAGGCAGCGAAAACCGGGAGAATGATAATCGTCGAGACCACCCAGGCCCAATCAGCCATCATGATCCATTTTGCAAACCGGAAATTAATCGCTTTGCGCGTTGCAACGTAAAGTACATCGAGGCCAAAAAAAGCCAGGAATACACCCAAAGCCTCATAAATGATTGGCGGAAAAGATCCCAACAACCGAGCCCAGGTTTCACTGAAAACGAAAAGTTCAAAAGCACAAACAAACGAAAATATAACGTTAACGAGCAGTATCTTTTTCAATCTGATCTGATTCATGGCGTGATCTCCTGATAATCATTGCTTATTTTCCTGTTCAGACACATTTTCGGGTCACATAGGTTATGCTCGCAATTACCTCAGAGGTAATGTAGTTCTGGATGGCACGCGCTAAACTAGTACACAAACCCATGAATCAGGAGACCAGACCAAGATGGCGGCATTTGGCAACATGTTACGGGAAATACGGAAAGCAAAGCGATTAAGCCAACTCGATCTGGCCGTTGAGTCCGAGGTCTCTACCCGCCATATCAGTTTCCTGGAAACTGGCCGGGCAAAACCCAGCCGGGAAATGATTTTACATTTGGCACGACAACTCGATATTCCATTCAAGGAAACCAATATGTTATTAGCCGCAGCGGGCTTTGCGCATCAATACCGGGAAAGTAACATTGCTGATCCGGGACTGGCCAATATCCGCAATGCACTGAATTTTATGTTGCAATCAAACGAACCCTATCCCGCCATTGTACTTGATGCCCAATGGAATATTCTAATGGCGAATCAAGCCCAACAACGCATTGTACAAAAGCTTGTCGCCCTGGGGGCCAAGTTTCCCCCCACCTTCAACATCATGGAACATTTCATGGCGGAGGAGGGATATCGACAATTTGTGACGAACTGGGATGAAGTGGTAGTCATCCTGTTACAACGCATGCACAAGGAACATCTACTCAGTGCACGGCGGGACGAGCCCAATACTCAGCTTGAAAAGCTATTAACCTTTCCCGGTGTACCAACGGATTGGCTCAGCCGGGATATTGGTGACAAATCTCACCCACTTGTTGAAGTGCGCCTGGAAATTGAGGGGCAGGCCTTGGGGATATTCTCGACCATTGCCACCTTCGGCACCCCACTGGATGTAACCTTGCAAGATATTCGCATCGAGCACTACTTTCCAGCAGATGAAAACACCCGGCTTTTTTTCGAAAACCTCACCCATTAAGGCGAGCCCATCGAGACAGATTACAACAGGTAGTGCCAGAAACAGGCGCGTGGATTTTTGAAACGTGAGAAAATCACCGCGCAAACGTTGCAACAAAGTCCAGAAACACTCACAATTCCTTGCCTGACCCAATGATGATAGTCGTCATAGCGATTTAACAGAGTTTCCCGAGATATGAATATTCGCAAGATCCTTAGCTCCAAAGTCCAGTCCGCAATGGAAAAAGCCGGTATACCTGGCGAATTTTCCCCCAATATTACTCCCAGTAAGAACCCTAATTTCGGGGATTATCAGGCGAATGGGGTGATGTCTGCGGCAAAGGCGAGAAAAACCAATCCTCGGGAACTGGCTACCCAGATCGTCGCCCAGCTCGATCTCGAAGGTATTGCCGACAAAGTTGAAATCGCAGGTCCGGGCTTTATCAATATCCACCTTGCACCAGCCTACCTCGCCACATCACTGGAAGCGTCTCTGGCAGATGATCGTCTCGGTGTGGAAACGGCCGCGACTCCGCAAACAGTCGTAATCGATTATTCCGCCCCGAATCTGGCAAAAGAGATGCACGTTGGTCACTTACGCTCCACAATTATTGGTGACGCTCAAGCGCGCTTAATGACCTTTTTTGGTCACAACGTCGTACGCCAGAATCATATTGGTGACTGGGGAACACAATTTGGCATGCTGACCGCCGAGCTGGAAGAAACCCTGCAAGGCGAGGGCATGAGCAATTTCCAACTGAAAGACTTGGAGAGCTTCTATCAGCAATCCAAAAAACACTTTGACGAAGACCCGGAGTTTGCCGATAAAGCCCGGGATTATGTCGTTAAACTCCAGGGCGGGGATGAAAACGTACTGAAACTCTGGCAACAATTTATCGACTTGTCACTACAACACAGTGAAGAGCTGTATGACAAGCTCAACGTGTCATTGACTCGGAATGATGTGTACGGCGAAAGTGCTTACAACAATGACCTGCCTGTACTGGTAAAAGACCTGCAGGACAAGGGTCTGGTACAGGAAGACAACGGTGCACAGGTTGCTTTTCTGGATGAATTGGCCGACAAAGAAGGTAACCCTTCGGTCGTCATCGTGCAAAAACAGGGCGGTGGCTATCTCTATGCCACAACCGATCTGGCCGCCATTCGCTATCGCGTCAACACACTGAATGCGGATCGCGTTCTGTACTTTATCGATTCACGCCAGTCATTGCACATGAAACAGGTTTTTACACTGGCACGCAAAGCAGGATTCGCCCCTGACGATCTGGAACTGACCCACTGTGCTTTCGGTACGATGATGGGCGAGGATGGAAAGCCCTTTAAAACCCGTTCTGGTGGTGTCGTCAAGCTGGCAGACTTGCTGGATGAAGCCATTGAGCGGGCTGGCACGCTGGTTGCCGATAAAAATCCGGATCTGGAATCTGCGGAACGGGCCGACATTGCCCGAAAAGTCGCCATTGGTGCTGTAAAATATGCAGACCTGTCCAAAACACGGACAAACGATTATATTTTCAGCTGGGATGCCATGCTCAGCTTTGAAGGCAATACCGCGCCTTACCTACAGTATGCCTATACCCGTATCCAATCCATATTCAGAAAAGCAGGTGTGACGCCTGACAGCATCTCCGGCCCGATTGTGTTATCCGCACCACAGGAGCGGGCACTTGGGGTGAAACTCGCTCAGTTTGAGGAGATGCTGGATCAAGTCAACCGGGAAGCACTGCCCCATTTGGTGTGCAGTTATCTGTATGATCTGGCCAGTCTATATATGAGCTTCTACGAACACTGTCCGGTTCTGAAGGACAATGTGACGCCCGAAGACAGAGACAGCCGCCTGAAACTCTGCGCTCTGACCGCAGCAACGCTGAAGATCGGCCTTGACCTTCTGGGCATTGAAGTCATGGATATCATGTAAGCAGCCAATGCAGGCACTGCCGTAGAACCTAAAAACCTGGAGGCCCGTTTCCGTGGAAACAATTGCAGCAATATTGTCCCGTCGCTCGACCCCGAAGTTAACCGAGCCCGTACCCAATGACGACGAACTGCAACTGGTCATGCAGTGTGCATTAAGAGCGCCTGACCACGGGCGCTTACGTCCTTGGCGATTTTTTGCCGTAACCGGCGATGATCGAATTAAATTGGGGGAGCTATACCTGCGTGCAGCCGAGCAAGACAATCCGGAACTGGATGAGAGTAAACGGGAAAAACTGCTGAATATGCCAATGCGTGCCCCGATGTTAATCATTGCCATTGCTGAAGTCACGGAAGATCACAAGGTGCCCAGTATCGAACAGGTCGTATCCGTAGGCGCGGCGGTACAAAATATTCAATTGGCGCTCCATGATATGGGCTATGGCTGTATGTGGCGCACCGGCGAAATGGCGGAGAACAACTATATTAAAACGGCGATGGGTTTTAGTGCCAAGGATGAAATCGTCGGCTTTTTATACATCGGAACGCCAGAACAAGCACCCAAAGAGGTTCCGGCCCCTGAGCCCGGCGACTTTTTGACTCGCTGGCCCAGCCATTGATCCCCTGATTCAACGCGCCAATACGGTTCTAAACCGAGCCTCATCCGCATTGGCGTGCATTTACATTCCCGTCTGGCATGAAAATCGCTTCAATACCCCACTTATTTCTATGAATTGCCGTTTTTTAGCTAAACTGAAAACAGCAGCCCCTAACTTTGAAGGTCATGGATTCTTGCAGTGTATTTTCGAGAATATAACAAAACCCGCTTCCTGGTAGTGGATCAGAATCTAAAGGTCAGACAATCTGTTGAACAGTTTCTAAAGAGTTTCGGTGCCTGGTACATTGACTCGGCCACCTATGCCGATGAAGCTGTTGACAAGTGTCAACATGGCCTTTTCGATGTTGTGCTCTGCGATTATCACCTGGGCGATAAAGACGGCCAGCAGGTACTGGAAGAATTACGCTCGAAAAAACTGTTGAAGCATACCAGTTTGTTCATCATGGCATCCGCTGAAACAACCAAGGAGATGGTACTCAGTGCGGTTGACTACCAACCCGACGCCTATATCAACAAACCGATTACCCGTGATTTACTAAAGCACCGCTTCGATGGTCTCTTGCTCGATAACGAAGTGCTGTATGACATTAAATTCGCTCTGGATAGTGGTGATCAGAGCACGGCGATTTACCTCTGTGAAGAAAAAATACTGCGCAACAGCAAGTACCGGTCCTGGTGTGAGAAAACCCTCGCCAACGTCTTGTTCAACAAGGCAGACTACGACGGCGCAGAAGCGGTTTACACCTCCGTCATCAAGCGACGGCCACTCATTTGGGCTCAAATGGGATTGGCCAGGATCCAATTTGCCCGGCAACAATACCAGGAAGCAGAACAAAGCTTGCAGGAAATCCTGAAAGCCAGCCCGAATTGCCTCCAGGCTTACGATTTGCTGGCCGAAATCTTCGATCTGACCAAGCGCTGGAAAGACGCGCAGGCGCTCCTGCTTACCGCGACCAAATTGGCACCGCGCGCGGTACACCGCCAGTCACGGTTGGGTGAGCTTTGCCTCAAAAACCAAGATCTCAACAACGCTCTGTCAGCCTTCCAGAATGCCGTGGAAATGGGACAAAAGTCATTGCATGACAAACCCTCAAATCATATCTATCTCGCTCACTGCATTCACGAAACCCCGGCTTCGGATGCGCAACCAGACCGGGAAAGCGCATCACATCAGGCCTTGGATGTTCTCAAGTATGCAGAACAAAAATTTACCCCGGAACGGGACGTAAAGCTGCATGCCAGTCTTGTCGAAACCCGCATTCACAACACATTACAGCAGCAGGAGCTAATGGCCCAGTCTCTCACCCAGGCACAAGATATTTATTTTGCAGAATGGTCACGACTCACCCCGGAACTGACCTTGGAATACGCCCAGACGTTATTTATCGCGGGTAAAGAAGCCGAAGCAGAAATGACCCTGTCCCAGCTGCAGGCATTATATGCCCATGACACATCCATACTGGCGCGCATTGCGGAACTCAGGGATGAACCGGTTGCCTGGCAAGCGCGGGTTAAAGCGGCAGAATTAAATAAGCGGGGTATCAAGTGTTTTGAAGGCGGTCAGCTTGAAGAGGCCATCCAGATATTTGAGGAGGCACTTAACTTCTCCCCCCGCCACCCGGGACTCAATCTCAACCTTGTGCAGGTTTTGTTGAAATACCTGCCTAAAAGTTCCAACCCGGAAGCACGCCTGGCGCAGTGCACCACATCGTTAAACGCGATCAAACACATCAACGAAAAACACCGTCAATTTCCTCGCTATCAACATTTACAGAGGAAACTCGCTCAAACCAAAATACAGCAGGGCCAACGAAACCTTGGTTAACTTGCCAGGTGAATTGGAATTTGCAACCGGCTGTGAACAAAATTAAAAAATAACCAAATGTATTTCCGGAGATTTCAATCGTGAGATTCAGCTCTAATTCAGTGTGGATATTCATGCTAACGTTTCCCTTGTCCATTGCGGTTCTGGCGAAGCATCCTGCAGAAAAAACGGAGAACGGCACAGTGGATCACAGCATGATGGATCATAGCCAAATGCACCAATCCCGCCCGGTGCTGCCTGAGTACCCTGTACCTGAAATCGAACTCGGTATCGTTCCTGACGCTGTCTCTGGCTACAACCTGACACTTCGGGTGGCCCACTTTAATTTGATCCCGCCCCAATTGCGCACCATAGAGAAAAAGGTACAGCCAGGAGAGGAACCAGGAGGAGTGGAAGAAGGACATGCTCACCTCTACGTTAATGGTACAAAAATTCAGCGTCTATATGGTCGCTATGTCCACTTGCCAGGCACCCTTTTCAACCCGGGAATCAATCAAATTACTGTAACGTTGAATGATCATGAACACCAGAATCTGAGCATCCAGAATCGTGATATTCAAGCAACTCTGACGATCAATACCCGAAAAGATGACTTTCTGCAGTTCGCCTATACCTCATCTCCCATTCGAAACTAAACCGGGTTAATTCGCGTTTACACCTGGACTTTGGGCAAGATAAGGGGAAAGCAGCGCTTCATAGGGTGTTCGTTGCCGTCGTTCATTATGCGCATGGTTATAGCGCGCAAGAGCTTCCGAACAGCCTTTACAAAATACGGTGTATAAACCAACTTTCTGCTCGGGCAACGGAATAAAACGGAGATGATCTGAAATCTGCAATTGCCGGGCTTCGAAGCGCAAAGTCATAATGGTGGGGTTATAAACCGCATCCAGTCGCTTGGCATTCAACAATCGGAGCATGGTTCGGAAGGCATTCAAATCTCCCACGATAAAATTGATATCCAAGCGGGCATCACGCATGAAAGGTGACAAGTAGCCATGCTTGGTGAATCCGATTTCAGTATCCAGCAAATCCTCTGGAGACTGAACTTTAATTAGCGGGGATGACGCTAATACCGCCAGCCCTGATTGCATATAGGTCAGCGGGGAATCAGGGTACAAATATCGTTTTTCCCGGTTACCGTCTTTTGCCAGAGTCAATACTGCATCCAGTTTGCCTTCTTCCATATGCATGATAAGCCGACTGAATGGATACACTTGCCAATGGATGCTGACGCCCATTTCCGGTGCAATATAACGCTCCATATAGTCAATTGCAGCGCCTTTGACCTGGGTCTCATCTGTGCTGTCGGTGAAGGCATGGGGAGCTAGATTGAACAAGCCTACAGTCAGCACGGGTTCAAGCGCTAAACCAGTCGGGGAATGAAACAAAAGTGTGGTTGTTGCGATTAGCAGCAAGTTACATAAACAGTTCAATCAAGCAGACTCATCTTATTTTTATCATCAGACTCAGTGTAGCAAAACTGAATTTTGTGTCACTTATTCTCAAAACTCTGTGCAATCTTCGTACGAATATCGTATCTGTTACGGTCATCCGGTTAATTTGTGCAAAAAGTGTGACCTTGTAGTCAATTTTGAATCCAACAACCTGTGGCCTTGAGGGGATATTCAGCGATTACGCGCATTGAATAGTAATTGAACAAATGCTTGTAAACGCAACAATACTCAGGAGCCTGTCATGTACCAAATGAGCCAAACTGCAGTTTTTCACTTGCACAAAATTGAAAGAATGATTCGAAACATGACTCAGAAGCGATTCCGACTCAGTAATGCCGAGGACATTGATGAATTGTTAATTCGTGCTGCGAGCAGCAGCCAGAAAGAGCTGCACACCGCACTGAACCAATTTGTTGCACATTGCCACCCGGATTCACAGCGCCAGGTTGGCGAATTGCTCCGTGTGAATTAAACACAAAAATGAGGAATCGGGAGAAAAGCAGTATGAACAATTCGATATCGCAGAGTAAATCCGAAACAACCGGTTCAATACCACAGGAGCCGATTACGTTACTGTCACGGGTTGATATCCGTCTGCCTTGCTTGTTGTTTTCTGTATTGTTAATCGTAAATCTGCTGGCGCAGTAAGCCATAAGCCATAAGCCATAAGCCATAAGAAGCAAAGATCACCACCATGTACGCACATGCGTCAGGAGAGTTCCAACATGCACGCTATTCCGGAAGCTGCGCTTTTTCATTTGCATCGCGTTGAATGCTTGCTGAGCACCCAGCACCAGCGTCGTTATTCACTCATGTTACGGCGCGATATGGAGGATCTGATTCGCCTTGCAGCCCTGAGTCAAAATACTGAGGTGAGACAGGAATTAAATCTATTTATTAAAAGCTGTTTGTACCCCAAGACCCAGCCTGTTAGGTGCGTTTAAACCGTCAGACACACGCAGAAACAGACAACAATCGGCTCGATGACAGGATACAGAAAATTTCACAGCGGAAGCGGTAAATCTGGACTGGACTATTCTGTGGGAAAATTTCCCACGCATACAAACATAATGCTTTGAGGTTGGTGCTGACACATCCGGGGAAGGTAGGAAAGTAATAACCATTGAAGCGCTGCAATGAGCACCTTAAAAGAATAGTAGACTTGCACTTGATTTGCAATGCCCAATTCTCTCTGTAATGCATGTTATACTCACTGGACGCGTCGTTAATCCAATAGGGATATCTGCATATGAAATTTGATCTCAATCTGTATGAGACAAGGGTGATCAGCGTGTTACTGGAAAAAGAAGTGACCACCCCAGACCAGTATCCCTTATCACTCAATGCACTGAAAAATGCCTGCAATCAAAAGAGCAACCGCCATCCGGTACTGGAGCTCGATGAAACAACGGTCAGCAATACCCTTGATGCACTGGAAGACAAAAATCTGATCAGGCGTACGCAACAAGGGAGTCGGGTCGAAAAATTCAAGCATCGATTTTGCAATACTGAATTCGGCGAGCTGAAGCTCACACCGGCTCAGTTAGCGATTCTGTGTGAGCTCATGCTCAGAGGTGCACAAACCCCGGGTGAATTACGCTCAAGAGCATCAAGAATGGCGGCACTCAAAGAGGTTCGCGAGGTCGACGACGCATTGCAGGAACTGATACAGATGACATTAGTTAAGGCCCTGCCCAGAGAACCCGGGAAACGAGAATGTCGTTACCAACATCTGCTCGGCAAGTCTACCGAACAGCCTGTTGCCGCCAAGGCCACCGAGGCGCAGGGCAATCTGGCGGCCAAAGACGCCAAAATAAAACAGTTGGAGCAACAGGTCTCGGACCTTCAATCCGAGAATGAAAGACTGATCCAAAAGCTACGGCAATTAGGCGAGGTTGTCTGATATCTGAGCATCGGATTCAGAAGTTTCCGGTTCAGAAGCTTCATGCATTGAGAGCAACTCCCGGCACAACATGGGTAGCAGAGCGGTGTGAGCGCTCTTGCTGATAATGTCTTTCACACCGATTTGTAACAAGTCTTTCACTTCGCTGTATTTTGCCATTCCGGAAATCACCACAAACGGCGTTTCCGGAGACAACTTCTTGACTGAATTCACAGCACTACGAACGTTGTAACCCGGTATATGGTAATCCGAAACCACAATATCCGGTTTACGCTGACTGATTTCACGCTCCATTGCCGCCTGATCGCTGACATGACAGATTCGATGGCGTAATCCGGATCTTGCGATTGCTCGTTTAAACAAGGTTGCATCTGCCAGAGAATCCTCACAGAGCACAATATTCACTACCGGAATCACATCATTCACGGCACGCACCATCATTTTTTCATCCAGAGTCCGTTTCATCGATACCATTTTTAAAACCTCTTCAGACCACGATTCGCGATCAAATCCTGATGTTTGGACGCGCTTGGTAATACTTGCTCACTGTAATGCATAATTTGTTCGGGCAAACTTTCCAGGGATACCGTTTCTTTAACGCCGCCTTTTTTAATGGCTTCTTTCGGCATCCCAAACACCACGCAGCTTTGTTCATCTTGTGCCAGTGTTCGTGCTCCCGCCTGCTTCATTTCCAATAATCCGGCAGCACCATCGCTCCCCATGCCGGTCATGATGATGCCCATCGCATTTTTACCTGCGTAACGTGCAACGGAGCGAAACAACACATCGACAGAGGGACGATGCCGACTTACCAACGGACCATCCCGTATTTCAACCTGGTATTGCGCACCATTGCGCTTCAACAGCATGTGCTTGCCACCCGGAGCGATCAGCACCTGCCCCGGCATGACCCGATCACCGTCCGCCGCTTCTTTCACGGATAACGCACAAATGCTGTCCAGTCTACGGGCAAATGCTGCAGTAAACTTCTCCGGCATATGTTGAACAACAACCATACCATGTACCGTGGGGGGCAACCCGGACAGCATTCGCTCCAGAGCCTGAGTGCCGCCAGTTGACGTACCGATGGCGATCACACGTTCAGTGGTTTTAACCATCGCCGCTGATTCCGTTCCAGGGGTTAGGGAGACATGAGTCTTAGCGAGATCTCGAGACCTGGTCTGACGCGGTGCGGTTACATCCCCGGCGGCTTTGGCATTGGCTTTGCGCAGACCGATACGGGCCACAGCAGCAGACTTGAGGGCATGCAATATTAACTGTGAACACTCTGCCAGACGCTGACTACCGCCGGCCTTGGGTTTCTCGACAATTTCCACGGCCCCTGCAGCAAGCGCTTGCATACAAGTATCTGTGCCTTTCTCAGTCAACGTGGAACACATCACAATGGGTGTGGGACGTTCCGCCATGATTTTTTTCAAAAAGGTAATCCCATCCATACGCGGCATCTCAACGTCCAGAGTGATAATATCCGGCCACTCTTTCTCCATGCGCCTTAACGCAAACAGTGGATCCGCTACAGCAGCCATCACTTCAAAGCCGGGATCAGCATCAATAATTTCTTTCAGGACTTGCCTTACGACTGCAGAGTCATCAACGATCAGGACACGCTTGGCCGTCATGGGACCTCCGTTTACACTCGGCGATAGATTGACGGTTTAACAGCCGTCAGACAATCATTAATCTGATACAGCGATTCAGCATGCCCAACGATCAGATAACCTCCAGGCTTCAACTGACGATAAATGCGTTCGATTAATTTGCGCTTGGTTTCCGTGTTGAAATAAATCATCACATTACGCAGGAAAATAACATCAAATTGGTCCAGGCAGCGCCAGTCCCCGTTAAGGTTGAATTGCTCAAACCGAACCTTGGCACTCAGAGCAGGGTCAATCATTAACTTGGTCGCTTGATCCGCAACACCTTTCAGACAGTAATCCCGGAGAAAAGGCAGCGGTATTTTCTCTGCCGCCGAAATCGGGTAAACACCGGTTCGGGCCCGCTCGATGACCGCTTGATTGATATCAGTGCCCAAAATCTGCCAGGATCCTTGAATCCCCAGAGAGCGCGCCAAAACCATAGCGATGGAATAGGCTTCTTCACCACTTGACGCGGCTGCACTCCAGATTTTCAATTGCTCCCCGGAGCGATGGGCCGGCACGATAACATCTGCCAGAAACTCAAGGTGTTTTACTTCCCGAAAGAAATAGGTTTCATTGGTCGTCAACGCATCAAGCAGCAACTGCAGCTCCTGGGCCTGACCTGGTCGCTGTACCAGATCGAGGTATTGCCCGTAACGGCTCAAACCCAGCTGGACAAGGCGCTTGTTCAATCGCCCCATCAACAGTATTTTTTTATTATCCGATAAGGAAATTCCGGATAGTGTCATTAACAATGCCTGAACCCGGCGAAATTCAGCATCGGTAATCTGAATTTTTTCAACCAAAACCTCGTCCCGAATTGCTAACATATCCGCAAACCTTCTATTATCCGTCAATCTTCTACTATCCGTCGTAATGTCACTGTGCCGATTCATTTTGAGTTATCGGCTGATATCAGCCTGAACCGGTGGCGTCATTTGATTCGCTTCAGCAAGCAACACCATCTCGTCCACAGATAAAACCTTTGCCACATCAAGGATAATGATGAACTCACCTTCCACTTTTGCCATGCCTTGAATAAAGTCGGAGCGAATCTTGGCACCAAATGCTGGGGCGGGCTCGATATCGCTCCCGGCAATGTCCAATACCGCACTGACCGCATCAACAACAATCCCGATGTCATATTGGCTATCATCATGAATCACCTCAATAATGACGATGCAGGTTCGTTTACCCACTGCAACGGCGTCACGATTGAAGCGTGCTTTCAAATCAATTGCCGGAACGACCCGCCCTCGCAAATTGATTACACCCCGGATAAATTCCGGCATCATTGGAACGGGAGTCAGGTGACCATATTCAATAATTTCCTTGATTTGCGTGATTTCCAACGCAAATGTTTCGGCACCCAACGTAAAGGTCAGATATTGAGCAGGTACTTCAGTTTGACTAAGTGCAGCATTCATTTTTTTCGCTCACTGTATTCTGTACACATTCTGCAGCGTCTGAAAAAGGGGCGGGAGTCAGCTCATCGAGTCTCAACTCCCGCCAACTCCCCCCCGGGATCAGGCCGATTTGCTCTCGGAATCGTCCCATCTTACAAATTTAGCCGGTTGGCTGGTTTTGCGTGCAAGAGGTACAACGGGTGCTGAAACCTCTGCACCGGAACGATTCAACATCTCGGCAGCCACACTGGAATCCGTTTTGAAAAAGCCCACTACATCCGCTAACTGTTCCGCCTGGGCACTCAACTGCTCAGCTGTTGCCGCCAATTCTTCCGAACCGGAAGCATTGTTCTGAGAGGCCTGATTCAGTTGCTCTACCGCCGCATTGATCTGTTCCACACCAATTGATTGTTCATTGGAAGCTGCTGCGATTTCCTGCACAAGGTCAGAGGTACGACTGATATCAGGCACCATCATTTCCAGTAACGATCCCGCTTTTTCTGCGGTGGCAACACTCTTTTCAGCCTGTTCACTGATCTCTTGTGCAGCAGTCTGGCTTCGCTCTGCAAGTTTTCGAACTTCGCTGGCAACGACCGCGAACCCTTTCCCGTGTTCGCCTGCCCGGGCCGCTTCGATCGCAGCATTTAATGCAAGCAGGTTGGTTTTGTAGGCGATATCATCAATTATGGTGATTTTTGCAGCGATATCTTTCATTTCCGCCACGGTCTGAGCAACCGCTTCACCCCCCTCCGATGCGCGCTGGGCGGACATCATTGCAATATCCTTGGTTGTTTTGGAATTATCGGTATTTTGATTGATATTCGCGCTCATCTGCTCCAGCGACGCACTGGTTTCCTCAACACTTGCTGCCTGTTGTGTCGCACTGGCACTCAGATCACCGGAAGTCGCACTGACCTGGCTTGAGGCCGAGGCAATGTTATCGATCGCGCTTTTCACATCGACGATAACGCTGTGAAGTTTGGTCAGGAAGCCATTAAAGGCAGTCGCAACATCACCCAACTCATTGCGTCCCATATCCGGTAGACGTCGGGTCAAATCCCCATCACCAGACTCCAATTCCTGTGCTGCATTGCGCAATACCTGAAGTGGTAATATCAACATCCGGGTACACCAGAAGGCCACTGCAAAGATGGCGAGAATGCCAATTCCACCCACAACAACCATTAACCACTGCAGTTGGCTCACAGACTCAAACGCTTCCGCAACATCCATTTCTGCCAGAATCACCCAGCTGAAATCACCCAGATTAATTGGCGCAAAGGCAGACAACACCGGGTTACCATTGTAGTCCGTAATGATCCGGGTACCCGTTTTGCCGGACAGGGCCGCAATCACACCTTCAGTTTCCACGCCATTTTCCTGAATCGATCCGGCAAAAGATGCCACAACCGAATGTTCTTCCGGGCTCAGAAATGAATCCGAACGCATTCGCTTATCCGGTCCGACAAGATAGGTCTCGCCGGTGTCACCCATTCCCTCACGTTGTTGCATGATATTATTAACCTGATCCAGCGGCATTTGCAGCGCCACGACCAGTTCAATCTCACCGTTATAAATCAACGGCTGGGCGATAAAGGACGCGGGATCACCGTTACTGGGTGCATAGGGTTCAAAATCCGCCATGCCGAACGCCTTGGCACCGACCACTTTGTCAAATAAACGTCCCAGTCCGGAATCCCGATAAGGCCCCTCTACCAGGTTGGTCATATAGTCAGCTTCCCGGGCAACGGTATAGAACACCTGGCCTTTCGGGTGAATCAGGAATAGATCATAGTAACCATATTGCTTGATATATTTTGTAAAGAAATCACTGGATTCACCAGGACTCTGGCTCGCCAGCACTTCTTCAACCTGAATAGTGGTAAAAATTGCCCAATCCAGGCCATCAATTTCTATATTGGAATACCCGACAAACTCAACTGCGCCCGAGCTGCCGACTTTGAATGCAAAACCGGTATTGCCTTGCAGGGCACGATCAACATATTGGTCTTCCCGAGGGTACCCAACAACATATTTACCCTTGCCTTTCACCACACGATCCGAGCGGTAGCTGGACTTGCCATCTTGTCGTCCCACCAGATAGGATTCCCCGGTACTCCCCATACCCGTACGCTCTTGAATGATACGGTTGATCTGATCCGCAGAGATTTGTAGTGCTACAACGCCAACAAATTCACCTTGCTCATCTTTTACTGCGTGGCCAATAAATGCAGCCTGTCCTCCAGCGGGACCATAGGTTTGAAAATCTTCAATTGCAGCCCCGAAGTTTGCCTTGCGATACAGGCGTCCCAAAGCACTTTCTTTGCTTTCACCGGACACCAGATTTGAACCTAAGTCGGCATGCTTCATTACACTGAAAACAACATCTCCACGGGCATTTATCAACAATAAATCAGCGTAGCCATATTGATTTTTGTAGTGAGTCAACCAGGGCGCAAAACGCTCTTCCACACCGATCCACGAGAGTTGATCCGTGCGCTTGCCATCTTGCAGAAAGGCATTATCGAACGCAGCCAACGCGCGTTGCAGCTGGCCATTACCTGCCAACACGTTAATGTCACTGTAGCGCTCCGCAAAATAGCTTTCGATTTGACTACGTTTGATTGTTTGCACGGCGGCAACTTTACGCTTGGTCTCTTCCACCATCGCACTCACAACGTCAACCAGAACCCCCAGATCATTTTCCCGGGCATGGAAATAGTCGTTAATTTGCTTTGTTTTGATGCTTCGAACACTTTCAAGCTGGCCAATGACGTGCTGATTAAGTGCCTCGCGAGAGTTATTCAGGGAGATAAAGCCCAGAGTAGCGAAGGGAATAATGCCAACTATCAACAGAATCACGAACAATCGTGTTGATAGCTTGATGTTGTTAAACATGTGTTGATCCTCCGATGGGGATAATCGCTTGTTATCAGAATCCGGATCTCCGCCCGGCTACGATAGGGATATCATGTCAAAATCGCCAACTCGACAACATCAGAAGCCGGCGCAATCGAAAGCGGGAAAAACGGACATTTTCAGGTAGGAAAATTCTGACAGAGCACTGTCACCAGGGAGGAGCCTGGGAGGAAATGGGTGATTGTCTTGCTAGCGGCAAATGATAGCGGGCCCCAACGCCATTAATGCAGCTGGGATCCGGGTTGAGTATGGGACGTGCTGGGCTTTTCCCCTTGAATTCTGGGCATATAGGTCTGCTGCTCCATATTCACGATTCGTGAGACCAGTGCGGGTACATCCAGTATCAGGGCAACTTCACCGCTGCCTAAAATGGTTGAACCGGAAACCCCTTGCAAGTTACCGAACAACGGCCCCAAAGGTTTGATTACGGTCTGGAATTCACCGAGTAAGCGGTCAACCAGCAAACCAGCGCGTTTGCCGCCATACTGAATCACCACGATGCTTTCGCGGGACTGGGGGATATCACGGGCACCAAACAGATCCCGAAGCCGCAAGAATGGCAACACTTCACCCCGGAGGTTAATGTAGTCATTGCCCTTCAGGTTCTCACTCTCCCGGGTTTCAAGCTCGACACATTCGACGATCATATCCAGTGGAATCACATAGGTGCTCTGAACACATTGCACCATGAAACCATCGATGATTGCGAGGGTCAACGGGAGTCGAATCCGCATAGTCGTACCCTGGCCCAGTTTACTGCTCAGTTCAATTGTACCACGCAGGGATTCGATATTTCGCCGTACCACATCCATGCCCACTCCCCGACCTGAGAGGTTACTAATCTGCTCTTTGGTGGAGAAGCCCGGCTCCATGATCAGGTTGAAAATTTCCGCTTCGGACAAGGTATCATCAGCACTGATCAAACCATTACTGATTGCTTTAGCGCGAATTTTTTCAACATCCAGACCGCCGCCATCATCCATAACTTCAATGACTACACTACCGGACTCGTGGTATGCGTTCAAATGCAGGGAACCTGCCTCGGATTTTCCAGCCTGGATACGCTGCTCCGCAGTTTCAATGCCATGATCCATGGCATTGCGAACAAGGTGCATAAGGGGATCGGCTATTTTTTCCACCACACTCTTGTCGAGCTCCGTTTCACCACCGCTGATTGAAAGCCGGATTTGTTTGCCCAACTCCGCACTTACATCACGTACAACACGGGTAAAACGGCTGAAAGTGTCTCCAATGGGTACCATCCGCAATTGCAATGCACTGCTACGAATTTCTTCCACCAATGAAGAAACATGGGCAGCCGCCTCAATTTGATCGGATTGCCCGAATTGTTGCGCAAGGGTTGCATTGCCAGCGGTCGCGATCACCAGCTCACCGACCAGGTTAATCAATTCATCAAGGCGGTGTGCGGGTAACTTAATCGTCTTCAGGTTGGACGCATCACGATTCAACTGCTTGTTAACTGCAGCATCAATAACTTTTTGTGGGACATCACCCCGCTCAACCAGCATTTCTCCGATGCGGGGCGGGGTGTTTTGAGGTTGGTCCTTTGCGGACTCTGTTTCGTGCTCTTCAGACTGGAGATCCAGTATTCTCGCCAACTCTTCCCGGGACAGAGCATTACATGCAACCAGTATTTCACCCAGCCGCAAATTACACTCCGGGAGTGAATCGATTAATTTCAGATAATCATCAATCTTGCTACCCGGGGGCATCAGATGCAGTTCACAATGGTCTCCGGCCAATTCAAACACATTTACAATTTCATCCCGATCGCAATCGGTACGCAGTGCAACTTCAAAGCCCAAATAGCAGGTCTCGGGATCCATTGTATCCACTTCCGGCATGCTGTCCGGAACCGTCACCACTTTCACGACCTCCCCCAATGTTTGCAAGTGAGCAATGAAGGACGTGGGTTCAATTCCGTTGCGTAAACTGTCCGGGGAAAACCGGATGGATAAATGCCAGCAATCCGGGACGGAGCGCGCCTGCCCTGCATCGACTGCAGCATTGACCGGCGCTATGGGGGTTACGGGGGCGATTTGCCCTGCGGATTCGCCAAGAAATATTTTAAGTTCACCGATGAGTTGATGCCCCCGAGCTTCATGCTCTGCATCGAGATCCTGACTGTGCAGTGCGCAATCAATCAACCTGGAAATAAAGTCACCTGCGCGCAACAAAACATCAATTAATTGCGGGCTGATCCCGATTTCCTGCTCCCGCAAACGGGACAGTACATTTTCCGTAACATGTGTGAAACCAACAACATGCTCCATACCAACGACACCCGCTGAGCCTTTAATCGTGTGTGCCGCGCGAAACAACTGTCCGACAGACTCGGAATCGAAGCCCTGAGACTCCAGCGTCAGGAGCGAAGCCTCGTACTCTTGAAGCAGCTCTGTACTCTCTTCAACAAAGGTTTCGACCAAACTATCTACATTCACGACAAGTGCTCCTCAGGAAAACGTCAGCCAGTTTCAGAAATCAACAAAAAACAGTATTGGCAGGCGGGGCGAAGGCATCCGTCATGCCACACAAATCGAGCATATCGGTCACTTCCATACTCTGAGCAGCAATGTGGACCTGTTGGCCCCGCAATTCGGCCTCTCGCTTCAACAGAATCAATAGTTGCAACCCCGCTGAATCCATCTCGGAAACCATCATCAAATCAAGGTCGATGTGCTGGCCGAAGGTCAGGCTTTGCAAAAATACATCTCGCTGGCCCTTAATTTGGTCGACAGTCATGTCACCCATCACCAGCATTTGGGTTTGGTCACCATTTTTCTCACAGCTGATTTCCATCACTCGGCTCTCTTCAGGCGTTAACGTGTAAATTATCCTCTATCTTGCAGGAACCAGGCGTGAGAAAAAACCGGAATACGGAGGAAGATAATGTCAGAATTCGCTTATTCCGGGCGTCAGAAAATTCCTACAGACAGATTGCCCGGAACAACAACTGCCGCACTATCGTATTGAATGCAGACCGATCAAAAGATGGAAGGAGAATCGACAACGCACTTATTCAATCAATTTATTGCGAATTGCATAGAGTGTCAGTTCTGCATTGTTTTTCATTTTCATTTTTTCCAG
Source organism: Oleiphilus messinensis (assembly GCF_002162375.1). GTDB lineage: Bacteria > Pseudomonadota > Gammaproteobacteria > Pseudomonadales > Oleiphilaceae > Oleiphilus > Oleiphilus messinensis. The sequence goes on from NZ_CP021425.1 coordinate 6,136,473, forward strand.
CAATCTGGCGCGGTAGGTTGCAATGGTTTTTACACTCAGAGAGAGCTCTTCTGCAATATCGGTCAATGGCACACCAAGTGCGAGTTGCAGAAAAACGTGAAATTCACGATCTGAAAGCCTTTCATGAATGGGTTGATCATCATCGTCACCTTGATTATCAACGAGGGACTCGGCCAAGAGCCCCGCCACCGTGGCGTTGATAAACTTTTTGCCTTTGGACACCGTTTGAATCGCATCCAGTAACTGCTCGGGTGCACTCTTCTTGTTGATATAGCCAACAGCACCGGCTCGAATCAAACGCACCGCATACTGTTCTTCCGGGTAGGAACTTAAAATGAGCACAGGTAGTTTTGGCTTTTCGGATTTGATCTGGCCCAAAACATCGATTCCGCGCTTACCGGGCATCGCGATATCAAGCAAAACCATATCCCAGTCTTCATTACGAATTTTCTGAATGGCTTCGACACCATTGCCCGCTTCACCGATGTCAAATGGCGTGCCAGCCTCTTCCAGAATCTGAATCATGCCTTTACGAATGATCGCATGATCATCAACCAGCAATACTTTTGTCATTATTTTAACTAACCCCTCGTTTTTCAGGCGACCTGATCATCACCTTGTAGCGGCATACGCAACACAACTCGCACCCCCTCTCCCGGTTCGGATTCGATATACAAGCCCCCACCCAGGAATTCTGCGCGCTCATGCATACCGCGCACACCGAGAGAATTGGGACGCTCGGCTTTTCCATCTGTCAGACCGACGCCATCATCGGCAATCTGGAGCCGTATTTCCTGCCCGAAGCGCACCAGCATCACCTCGATTTTGCTCGCGTTGGCATATTTCGCCGCATTGTTTAACGACTCCTGAAAAATCCGAAACACCGCCGTGCTTCGATCCCGTGGCAGCACCAATTGTTGCAGATTTGATGTCACTGTACAGGGAATACCATGGCGCTTTGCGAACTCCTGGGCCTGCCACTCAATGGCAGCCAGCAAGCCCAAATCATCCAGTACACTGGGTCGTAACTGAGTCACAATACGGCTACAGGACTCGGCAGCACTGCTCACCAACTCCCCCATTGTATCCACTTTAGCTCTAAGACGATCGAATTCTCCGGGGATTTTCGCCCGCAACCAATGCACATCAACATTCAGCGCCGTAAGTATTGCCCCTAAATCATCATGAACCTCTTGCGCTATCCGGGCTTTTTCCTCTTCCCGGGCAATTTGCAGCGCTTCGGACAATGCCCGTAACTGCTCCCGGGATTTCAGTATTTCGTGTTCCTGGTGTTTACGTTCACTGATATCCACGTGGGTTCCTGCCATACGCCGCGCAGAACCATCAGTCACAATCAATGAAGCCCGGGATAACACATCAACAGCATGCCCTGCTTTGTGTTGCATACGAAACTCGATTTCAAAGCGATCGATTTCGCCTGCCAATGCGGCCTGAATCACTTTACTCACCCGTTCACGGTCATCCTCATGCAAACGCTGCTGCCAGGTACTGTAGGCATTTTCAAGCTCATGATCCTCATAGCCCAGCATACTTTTCCAGCGAGGGGAAAAATACACTGCACCGGTTTCAAGATTCCACTCCCACAGGCCGTCGTTTGCCCCCGTTAGCGCCAATTGCAGGCGCTCTTCACTTATTTTCAGGGCCTGCTCTGCACGCAATCGTTCCCGCCGCCCCTGCGCTTCCTGAATCTCTCGGGTTATCGCTGGTGCCAGTCGTGAAAGCTTGCTTTTACTGACAAAATCCTGGGCACCAGACTTTAGCAGGGATACAGCTTCCTCCTCACCGATTGCGCCTGAAACTGCGATAAAAGGTAAGTTAACATCTAAATCCCGAACAACTTTCAACGCATCTTCAACCCGAAGCAAAGGCATATGGCAATCCGATAACACAACATCCCAGTCCCCATCACGCAACGCCTCGCTCAGGACAGGAATGCTGTCAACAACGCGCGACTCAACATCAAGACCTTCCTTTTTCAGTTCCCGCAGCACAAGATGCGCATCACGGAGTGAATCCTCTACATAAAGCAATCGAAGTTTTTGCATTCCGCCCACAATCTATTGCAGCTCACCCGGAGGTGGGGAATTAACTGACAGCCAGTATTGTCCCAACCGACCAATTATTTGATTCAACTCGGGAAAGGGGATCGGTTTACAGACATAACTATTCACCCCTAACTCATAACTGGTCTGCAGATCGGAGTGTTCATCAGAAGAGGTCAATACCACAACCGGGATAAGTCGTGTTCTCGGGTCTGAGCGGATACGCTTGAGAACCTCCAGACCGCCAATTTTGGGGAGCTTGAGATCCAGTATCACCAAACCAGGGGAAGCGGTTTCCTGACGATCTTGAAACTGATTCTCGGCAAACAGATAATCCAATGCTTCCTGACCATCACGAACCACATCGACCACCAATCCCGCCGTCATTTTATTCAGTGCTCTGAGGGTGAGAAATTCATCTTTCGGATTATCCTCAACCAATAACACATGTCGTTTCGCTTTGCTGTTATTCACATTGATTGCTTCCACACTCAACCTCTACTGATCCATCTCTACTGGTTCCATCTTTGCTGATTCAGCCTTTACTGATTCCGTCTTTACTAATTCTTAGTCTCCATGTCCCGACTCCCCCTCGCATTCAGGGTAAAGTAAAACGTCGCACCTTTTCCGATTTCCGACTCCGCCCAGATCGTTCCACCGTGGCGCGCGATAATGCGCTTGACAGTTGCCAGACCAATTCCGGTTCCCTGAAATTCGTCGGCACGGTGCAAACGTTGAAACGGCAAGAACAATTTTTCCGAATACTCCATATTAAATCCGGCACCATTATCCCGGACGAAATAACAACGCAGGGGCTCACTCGGTTGAGACTCACTATCAGTACCATCCTCTACGGGGGGGACCGCCCGGGTAATACCAAATTCGATTCTGGCCTTCGCCTCTCCAGCACTGTATTTCCAGGCGTTCTCCAACAGATTGGTCAACACCACATTCAACAGGCGCGGATCACCGGAATCACTCAAATCGGGTGCAATCACCACTTCGACCTGGCGCTCTGGCTCACGAACCCGGAGTTCATTCAGCGTACTTGTCGCGATTGCGGATAGCGATGCCTAATCGACATGGAGCTCACTTCTTGCGGATCTGGACAATTCCAGTAGGCCATCCACAAGTGCGGTCATTTCAGCGCTGCTTTCTTGCAAAAACCCGAGATACATCCGTGCCTGTTCGTCCAGTTGGTCGCTGTAATCCTCGATTAACGCAGCACTAAAACCGTCCAACGCACGCAAAGGGGCTCGAAGGTCATGGGATACGGTATAGGAAAACGACTCCAATTCCTGATTGGCAGCCTGTAACTCACTGGTACGCTCATTTACCAGACGTTCCAGTTCTTCCGCGTTGTTGCGCAGCGCCTCTTCCACCTGGAGACGCTCATACTCGGTGCCAAGGCGCAATGCAAAGAGCTCCAGAATACCTTCCAGAATCGGTGACAAATCAAAATGATTGCGACTCATGACAGACAGCACACCCATTATGGCACCCTCCCGGCCTCGAACCGGGACACCCGCATAACTATTAACCTGATGCGCCCGCAACCACTGATCTTCGGGAAATAAACTGGCGACATCTTTTGGATACGTGACGGATCCAGCATTAATCACAGCTTCTGCGGCAGTTCCGGCAATCGGGAACGAAAAGTTCGGGGCAAGGCGACCTTCTTCAACAAAGGCCACGCTGGTCATCATCCCCGTGCGGGCTTGATCCAACAGGGCAATCGCGCAGTACTCCAGATCAAGCGATTCCGCAAGGTAACGAACCAGACGCTCGAAATAGACTTTCCCCGTCGCCCCCCCCATGCCACTTACCGCTTTCTGTAACATGGCATTGAACTGCTGCTGAGCCCGATCCCGGGCATAATTGGTCAATCCATAGGAGATATTGCCACTCATCTGGTTGAGAAGCGCAATGATTTCGCCGTCAAACATATCCGGTTTGAGGGTGCACATATTAAAGGTGGCAATGGGTACGCGATCGAAAAACAGAGGGAAAGCAGCGATGGACATCAATTCTGCCTCTGAATCTCCGCTCGTGTCACCCACCACACCGGTTGTTTCTGCGGCATGGCACGCTCGTTGAAAAATTCGATATTGTTGTTCTTGCAATACCGAATTTTCGTTGCGAATCAGACTCAATTCCTGATTCATACTCACGGGAATCTGAGTCTTGCCGGCATAATCAGCACGGATTTCTCCGCTCGCCCCCTCATCCCAGCAGATCACCCAGGCACGATCAAACCCGGCAAACTCAACCGCGATCCGGGTTGCGGCTTGATAAAGTGCACCAGGATTATCCAGCCGCAAAACAGACAGATTGATTTCACTCAGTGCGTGATACAAATTCTTTTGCCGTTCCGTCAGGGCCATGGCACAGTCCCGCTCTGCCAGCGCGACAGTTAGCTGGACATTGGAGTGATTCAAATCCGCAGTCCGCTTTTGCACACGCTCTTCGAGAAAATCACGGGCTTCTGCCAGCGCCTCATTCTTGGACTCCAGCTCCCGGCGCGTCTGGGACAAACTCAGTTGAGTATTCACGCGGGCCAATACTTCTGTGAACTGAAACGGTTTGGTGATGTAATCAACCCCCCCCGCATCAAAAGCTTTCACTTTATCTTCAACCGCATCCATCGCGCTGATAAAAATAACCGGAATACTGGCCGTCTCACCTTGAGATTTCAAACGCTCACAAACGGCATAACCATCCATATCCGGCATCCGGATATCCAGCAAAATGAGATCCGGCAACAAACGATCAATTGTTTTAAGCGCCGCACTTCCACCCAATGCGGGCCGGACCCGATAGCCTGCTTTCTCCAAAACACCGGAAAGAACTTTAAGATTTGTCGGGTTATCATCCACGATGAGAATGTTAGGCGGATCCTGAGCCACCTCAACAGCCTGATTCACTTCGGACTCGGGATGGCTGTCAGTTGCGTTTTCCGTTCGATTGGCCGGCTTCACTGAATACGATGAAGTGTCTATCGAGTTACTCATGCACGACTCCGGTCCAGTAGGGTTTGATGGGTGGCGGGCATTCCAATGCACTTGTATTCCAATGTACTTTCAATCCAGTGCACTCGGCACTGAGCTACTCAGTACCGAATTCCAGATTCTCTTCTAAAAAATAGTCCCCTATTTCAAAATCAGCAATACTCAAGCGCTATTGGGATGCTTCGACAGCTTTGAATATCGCATCGTAATCATATTCGTCGAGACATTGACTGAGGTAGGCGGCAAATTCCTGTTCGGAGTCATCCAGCTCTGCTATACAGTCCTTCACTTCCTGAGCCATACTTAATTCCAGTGCTTCTTTTATCCGCCGACACCAATCTTCAGAAAGCCTGGATTGCGCAACAAAATTTCGAGCGATGTGCTCCGGGTCTTCACTGAGTTCAGCGGGCGTTTTCTCATACACAAATTTCATTCCCAGGCGATCACCCACAACTTTTAACAAATCATGCTGTCGGTAAGGCTTACGCAGAAAATCATCGGCCCCCTCGGACAGGATCGACTTTTTCTCTTCTTCAAACGCACTGGCAGTGATCGCCGCAATTGGCGTTTTTCGACCCTCTTCTGTTGCTTTGATCCGACGGATGGCCTCCAGACCATCCACTTTAGGCATACGCATATCCATTAGCACGAAATCAGGGCGGGTTTCATGAAAGCGATCAATTGCCTCCTGACCATCGATTGCCTGCACGATATTGAGTCCGAAGCGCGACAGGATTTGACTGGCGAGGCGACGGTTATCTTCCTCATCATCAACGACCAGTACCGTTTTCTGCACAGAAGCGGGTTCCAGACCGATGATCGTTGCATTGCTCCAATCTTCATCGACTCCCGCCTCAGCCTCGGCGGCGTTGAAATGAAAATAAAAGGTTGTGCCCTGGCCCAGTACACTTTCGAACGACACGTCCCCCCCCAGCAGTTGCGCATAGGAGCGACTGATTGCCAAACCGATTCCCGTACTGTCCGGCGCTTTTTGACCGACAAGCGCCTGTTCAAAATAGGCAAAAACCCGTTTGCGATCCTGTTCATCGATGCCGGGACCGGTGTCATGTACATTGACCTGAATTTCAAACTGGCCCGTTTGCACAACCTCCGCAGCAATATCCACGCTCACCCCGCCTTGCACCGTGAATTTGATGGCATTTCCGAGAATATTGATCAACACCTGCCTGATTTTACCCTCATCACTACAAATCATCGTTGGCAGAGAATCTGACACGGAAAAGCGCAAGTACAGACCTTTTTTGTCGGTACGCAATACGAACATCTGGTGCAACTCGGACACGAGTTTTTTCAGGTTGAATACACGATTCACCACCGTAACCCGACCTGCTTCGATTTTGGAAATATCGAGGATGTCATTAATTAATCCCAAAAGGTGGTTGCCCGCGGTATTGATGGAACGGATCGACTTTTGTTGGTCCGGAGCAAAGTTACTCTCATTCAATAGCAACTCTGAAAACCCCAAAATAGCGTTCATGGGTGTCCGTATTTCATGTGACATATTGGCGAGAAAGGTCGTTTTCGCCTGATTTGCACGGTCAGCATCTACTTTTGCCCGCTCTAGTTCGAGATTCTGTTCCTGTAAAATTGCCGAAAACTTTTCCAGCTCCTTTTTCGAGTAGGACAACATCAGAAATAGCCAGATTGCACACCCCAACAGGACGAAAACACCCAGCACGCCGAGATAGGTAAAGATTAATACCGTGCCACGCCATTCGATATCGAGCGCGCCGATCAGTTCGCCACGGTACTCCACATCGGTGTAGAAACGATAACGGGGTAACAGTTGTAATGTGTCCAGAAACTGCTCGATTTGACTGGTTTTGTTGCCAGGTAAATCAATAAACGTCACATCGGGCAATACGGCGACATGGAGGTGTTCGTAGTTGTTGGCATCAATCACAAACTCCAGATAGGACATCGGTGTGAACTGATCATAGGCCCACAGTGCACTGCTCAGTACTTGTGCATGTTGAGTCACATAGGCGCGATTACGCTCCAGAATAATTTGGTGCAGGAAGAATATAACGACAAAAAATGCCAGCGTCAGACCCAGCAGTGGCATTAACAGTTTTGGATTTTTTCTTGGCATCAGGCGTTCCCAATTCGGAACTGACTTATCTCTTCATCAGCATAGCTCAATTCTGCAAAGGAATGACCAAACAACACGCCTCATTTGTTGATAGAACGAATTTCAGGCACAACAGAGGCTAAATAAGAAACGGCAACAGGCCATAAAGTCTGTCAACAATAAATAACAATCCTGATCTGGCTGGCTACGTCTGCTGACACTATGCTTTTCTATGAAAGCACTAAAGAACGCACTAAAGGACAGCCAGCACATGGAAACCAGCTCTTCAGATGACAGCTTACCTGCCAACAAGGACCTGATCTGGGATGTGGGGGCCACGCACTATCGCGAGCGCGCCACTCGATTCGTCCGGCAATTCGAAAACCGGCTGTGCGTATTCTCCAACAGTGTAGAACAGCTCTACACGAATTACTCAATGTACTTGCCGGAGGATCAGGAACGAAACCTCATTATCATCCCCGATCCCTATGCCTTTCATGATACATTCCACCATGTTGAGCGGGAGTGTGTCAGTCAAACCTCGCTCTACATTATCCCGGGAGAGGTCGTTAAGCGGCCGGGTCTGTTTATCATGATGCCCAGTAAAAACAGTGCACAAAAACCCAAACTGTTGCCGCTCAGCCAGGTTCTGAAACTGTTTATTCAGCACAGACCCGCGGATGACCCATTTCTGCCGGTACTGGTCAAGGGTGATTTGAAGCCGTTCAACAAACACCTGCCATGCTTACGCCTGCATCGGCTGGAACCCAATAAAATCACCCGCATGTCCGAATTTTCGAGAAAGGATCTTCGCAATGCGATTGTCAGCAGACTGGAAGAGCTGCAGGAATATGCCCAAGGACTGCAATAAGCAGATTACCAGTTCGAATGTCGTGTTGATTCATCCTGTGTTTTCATGGCATCAAATACATACACGGTAGAACCAGACTCAGTGACCTCAACAGTTCCGCCCCCCTTACGAATGAAGGTCTCCAGAATGTCAGTGACCTGATCCAGTGTCAGCGGTGAATCGGAGGCAAGTTCAAACGCCGTGACCCGATAATCACGACGGCGAATCTGGTTCAGAACCATGCGTTCGTTCGCCTCATAGTGCTCGCTCTGTTGTTGTTTTACACCTTTCCAGATGGCCCAGCCACTCGGTGCCAGTAGCAATGCACCGGCGATCATACCCGCCACACTGGATCCCGCTGCAAGTAACGTCACCGCACCTGCCGCGACACCACCACCGCCGATCAGTTGCATTTTGCGGGATTCCGGCATACCCGTTTCCGAAACAGCCGGACTAACCTGTTGCCGGGGTTCTGGCCGTACCGGATTCTCACTTTTCGGTTTTGGGGCACTCAACCTTGGTGCGGTAAAACCATGGAGCTCCCCCAGTCGACTCAAACCATCCGAATATCCCTGGCCAAGGGCCTTGATACGCCATTCAGGGTCGGTGTGATTACGTTGGTAACGATAGATTTCAAGCATTACGACGCAGTTATAATTCCGCTGACGTGTCTCCAGGGTAAAATGGCAAACGGGCTGTGCGGTGCTCGCACTGGTCAACCGGGCATCAACGAAATCTGCGGATGAAAATCGTTTTCCACTGCCCGCCCTCACTGCAATCAGTTGCAATCGCTGGATATCCTCCGGCAGCGCATCCAGCGTTAACCGAATCTGGTTCGGCTCATAAACAATGGCTTCCTGTCTGAATTTCGGGTTCGCCTGATAGATAAAATCCTTGATATTATTAACCTTGCCCTCCCGATTCAGCGCCATAGCCGTTAATTCCATATCATCCAGGCCCGGTACCGTCCTGACCTGCCAACACAGACTTTTGATATGGTCGAAATGCCCGGTGATCGGCAGTGTTTGGCCTGAGACGAGCTCAACACCATTTTGCAAGTCTATCTCGATTTCACGCCTTTGAGCCGGTGGCTCGGGCTGATCCCGGGTAGCGGATGAAGCTTTCGGCGCTACGACTGGCTCAATCCTTACGGGCTCTGACTGAGGTTCCGGCAGAAGATCATCCGGTAACACGGAATCATAGCGACCCATAACTTGAACAAGAGACTCCCGCCAGGATTTCAACAGAAAACGTAACTTCCATTGTCCTTTATGGCGGTATACTTCGAAGAGTGCCAATGCGGCGGTAGCAGGATCACAAGCGGTGATATTCATGCGCAACATGGTTGATTTTGACTCGGGCTGCCCGGAAGAATCGAGCAACAGGACGTGAACCCGGATTTGAATATGACTCACCTGACGCAACGTTGAATTGCTGGCCTTCAGATCTGCAAGCATAAACTTGACGCGTTCAGCGGGCACCGAGGGCTCGCCAAGTTGTAGCGTGAATCGTTTACCCAACGACTCCCGTTGCAGCCAGCGACCCAGAGCAGGTTGACCGGCGTAGATAAAACTACCGGTAAAGTCCGCTTTTTTTTGATCATCCAATGCCAGTGCAAACACTTCGGGATGACTATTGTCAGAAGCACTTCTCCACCCGATATCAATTAAAACGGACTGCTCCGCCGCCAAAGAAACAGACTGCCCTGCCACTAATTCCATCGTAATCTCATGTCCAATTTAATAAATAGTCTGACCGATAAGCTCCACTCTAAGTTTACGGTGTTCCCGGGGAGCTTCAAGTGCAAGGGAAGCAATTCTATACATCACCCGAAAACATCTTGTAGAAACAGCGTTATGCACCCCGACCTGCAATGAATATCGCTTACCAATGCGTCGAAATTACCGATAAAAATCAAACTCAAGTGTAAAAAAGTAGCATTTAACATATTGTTTTTTATCATTTTTTGATTTATTGGAGATATAGGTGTAATCTTTCCGGGGATACCTACTCAAACTCAGTGCCAGCTCCATTTGAGCACTCCCAACATCACGCAGGCCTAATCAAATGAAAGGTGAAAAGAAAATTGTGTCGGCGCTGAATGGCGTTTTAACCAGCGAACTGACATCAATAAATCAATACTTTTTGCATGCCCGAATGTACCGCAATTGGGGATTAAAAGAACTGGACGAAGTGTGTTACAAAAAGTCCATTCGGGACATGAAACAGTCCGACAAACTCATTGAACGCATTCTCTTCCTTGAAGGCCTGCCCAACCTGCAGAAACTGGGCAAACTGAATATTGGCGAGCATACCGAAGAAATGCTGCAGGCAGACCTCACTTTTGAACTGGACCAGCTTCCGATATTGAAAGAAGCCATCGCCTTATGTGAGACCACACAAGACTATGTCAGCCGGGAATTGCTTGAATCGATTCTGGAAGATGAAGAAGAGCACATTGACTGGATCGAGACCCAACAGTACCAGATCAAAAAAATGGGTATTGAAAATTACCTGCAAGCACAAATTTCAGACGACTAAAGGGGAACGCTCATGAAAGGTAAGGCTGTCATTATTGATGCGCTAAATGGTTTATTGGCCAGTGAGCTGACTGCAATGGACCAATATTTTATTCACTCCCGTATGTATGAAGACTGGGGTCTGCATAAACTGTATGAGCGAATCGACCACGAATTTGAAGATGAAAAAGGTCATGCATCCAAATTGATTACCCGTATTCTGTTTCTCGAAGGCACGCCGGATATGACCAAGCGCGACGCCATCCGTGTTGGCAAGGACGTACCTTCCATGCTGGAGAATGACCTTAAAGTCGAATACGATGTCGATGCCCGATTAAAAGAAGCGATTGCGCTGTGCGAAACAGAACAGGACTACGTTACCCGCAGTATGCTGGAAACCCTGTTGGATGATACTGAAATGGATCATGCTTACTGGCTTGAACAACAGTTAGGTCTGATCAAGAAAGTGGGTATCAAGAATTATCTGCAATCACAAATGTAAGCCGGATAACCAGAATACCAGGCACCCGTTACCCGGCCTTTGCGCCGGGTAACGGGCTTCAAATTGATCCGATTCCGACAATCAGGCCACAGCCACCCACTCCCGGAACTGAATACCGTTTCGGCCGCCATTTTTCACCGAGTACATCGCTTCATCGGCCTGCATCAATAATTGATCCAGCAATAAACCGGAGTCTGCAGGCATTTTTTGCAATGGCGGCAGGGATACCACTCCGAAACTCGCTGTAATGTTTAACACGCCCCCTGAGGGTTCGATAAATTGCAATTGACTCAATACACTGTGCAATCGCTTGACCAGATTTTCTGCCTGATCCGTTTCCGTCGAGTTCAGCAGAATAACAAACTCTTCCCCGCCATAGCGGCCAAACAAATCGCCTTCCCGGCACTCAGCCTTTAGTGCCCGCGTTAACTCGGTGAGCACATCGTCGCCCATGGCATGGCCGTAATCATCGTTAATTTGTTTAAAATGGTCGACATCGAACATGACCAGTGTCAGCGGCCGCTGGTAACGCAGGGCGTTGCTGACCTCCAGTGCAGCCGCCTCCATAAAGGCACGACGGTTCAGGATTTTCGTAAGATAGTCTTCCCGCGCCAACTGCTCCAGCTGCAATTTGCTCTCGTTCAGCTCACGGGTACGTTCGGCAACTTTATGTTCCAGGGAATGGGTTAACGAATGCAGCATCACTTGCTGTTTCCAGTCTTTCACCAGATAAACCGCGAGCGAGGCAAAGGTATAAAACACCAGCCCCCATTGACCTGTCTTCCCGATCCAGTCAATCAAACCATGGGCGCTGAGCATATCCAGTAACAGGGATACAAATAGAGCCGTAATACCGAATAACACCAGGAGACCCTGACTCCCCACTCGCCGAAACCGGGCATAACAGCCGGCCCAGAGCACTAATACAGAAACAATGAAAAAAACATCGAAATACGGGTAAGCATTTACAAAACTGAAATCAGAAAAGACAGAGAGCAACGCCACCGTGACCGGGAACAAGAGCGTGATGACCAACATTGGAGCCGCCACTTTCGGGGGTGAACGTTTGAACCATTCTCGAATACCCCATGCCAGAAACACCGGAATCATAAAATAGGTGAACGCGGCAATATAGCGCCAGGTCAACGGATCGAGCCAGACCAGTTGACTGAATTCGTTCTCAGCAAAAATCATTAATGCCAGATCAATCGACAAACAGCCGTTTGCCAGCGCGACCCCGCGGTCTTTCTTGATCATGCCTAAAATCATACTGATCACGCCAACCAATAACACAGTGATGGCAATAAAGGTACCCGGAAGTCCCCGGGCATATACCCGCTCCAGTAACTCCGATTTATCATCCAGTGAGATTTCACCGGACAGACCCAGGAAGGGGTAATCTGAAAATACTCTGAAGTACATCACCCCTGAACCGGAAACATCGGCTACCGGGACAAGATGCCAGGGCCAGCCAGCAAAGTGGCTCTCCCCTTCCGGAGTAATTTCGCCAAATTGATAGACGTTACGGCCCGCTGCAAACACCTGCAAGGTCAAATCAACACTGTTAATAAACAGATAGGGATTTTTCCATTGTCCTTCAGGCACTTGCAATCGTATCCAGGCAATGTTGTGGCTGCCTTTGTCGGGTATCACATCGGGAAAGCGGATCGGTGTCCAGTGCGGATGATCAAATTGCCAGGTACCTGTCGTCTCGGAAACCGGCAGGTCGCCCCATGAATAGGACCAAAGCCCGTCAAAATCGAGCGATAGCGGCTGACGCTCATTTTCAGGGGACGCAGAGAGCGGCGCAGATAATAGCATGCAGAGAACGCTGATGACGAACACCGAAAAACCACTCAGGGTGCTTGCAATCCTGTCAGATAAATCTACTTTCGGAAACTGCACGGCACTACACTCAGACGAACCTGTTCAGTGAATGGAAACAAACATGGCACACGCAATCGACAGTGATTGAGGCTCACCGGCGCTCACGATAACACCTCGATTACAGTGGTTAGTATATAACCAATTATATCGCACTGCCATAGCGCCGGGGCGGCCACTAACTTTCAAACCGCCCTTGAAGAGACTTGATTCGCGATCCTGTTTTGATTAGATCACTTGCTTCGATAAACTACCCTGTTTTAATTAACCATCCTGCTTTAACTGTTTGTAGGTTTGCCGCTCATAATCTGTCAGCGCGCGATAGTTTTTAAGGTAGAACGAGCTGGGCCGCCAGGTGGCCTCCTCAAAGATATAGGTCACATTTTTCCGATAGTAATACAGCCGTGCACCTTCCCGGCCCTCATCTGTGGTGTATTCGTAAATAAAGTCCGGTGCGCCATGTTCTCGCACAAAACCGGAGAGTGAATCCCGATAATCCTGCATATAGCGTAACCGTTGATAACCCAGGCTTTCGGCGCTGGAATCGACCAGCAAATACCGGTTTTGAGCGTTATCTTTCGTGTAACCCATCATAAATCCGGAACAACCGGAAAAAATTGGGATCAACAGGATAAACAAAAGGATTACCAGTCGATTACAATGAAAAATTGAATTTTGCATAATGTTAATATCCTTGTTTTGGTCGTACTCCTTGACCATCAGCCCGCTGATGGCAGCGGCTATTATAACGCCGCCAGAACCACGATGGACACCGAAGACAAAAGCGGACCCGAAGGAAACCTGAAAAATGAGCATTAGAGACCTGAAATGGCGCGATATTGAAGCTGTTTCCGAACTGCTGCAACGATCATTCAACCATTCGATTGCCCCCACGCTAAGCAATGAGGGGGTTGCCACGTTTATGAAGGTTGCAGAACCACAGGCACTGGCACTCCGGTTACGGGAAGACTATCAAGGGTATGTGTACGAACAAAATGACGTCGTAGTGGGTGTCATTGAAGTGAAAGAAATGCGCCATATCGCCACACTGTTTGTCCATCCGGACTATCAACATCGGGGAATCGGATTTGCACTGGTAAATCATGCATTACAAAGCCTTGCCGGTCATACAATCACCGTCAGGGCATCGTTACCCTCCGTCCCCGCCTACCAGAGATATGGTTTCCGGATTACCGAACCGGCTGCAGAATATCAAGGCTTGCAGTACCAACCGATGGCGATCACCCTGGCCCCAAATACGGCACTGGCCCCAAACCAAACAACACCGACCACCACGTGAATATACCACCATGTCAGAGCACGCTGCGGATCATAGTGTTTTAAAGCTTTTTCATCCCGCTATCCAAAACTGGTTTTCAGACATCGGCCGGCCGACAGAAATACAGTCCTTGTCCTGGCCCCGTATCGCCGAGGGAAAACACTGCCTGATCAGCGCGCCAACGGGCAGCGGGAAAACACTGACAGCCTTCCTCTGGTCGATAAACCGCTTCCTCACCGGGGAACTCAAAGCGGGGCAGACCCGGATTTTGTATATCTCACCACTCAAAGCACTGAATAACGATATCCGCGAAAACTTGCTGCTTCCCTTGCAACAGCTGCAAGCAGAGGTTGAACAAAAAGCAGAGGTTGAACAAAGCGGCGAATCTTTCCCTCTGATTCGGGTACAAACCCGCAGCGGAGACACCGACAGTAATGCGCGACGGCAGATGCTCCGGCAGCCACCGGATATCCTGATCACCACACCCGAAAGCCTGAATTTACTGCTCAGTTCACGCAGTGGCATCAGCCTGCTGGATCAACTGGATACCGTCATTCTGGATGAGTTGCACAGTCTGTTGGGTAACAAACGGGGAACGTATTTAATGTCTGCGATTGAACGACTGGTGCCTCTGTCCGGTGAATTTCAGCGCATTGCGCTGTCAGCCACCATTGAGCCCATGTCGGTCGCAGCGCGGTTTCTGGGCGGCTATCGATGTGAAGATACCGATAGTCCGGTTCCTTCATATATCGCCCGGGATGTGCAGATCCTGCAAGGACAGGGCGCTGGACAAAAATCCTATGAGGTTAATGTCCTCTATCCCGACCGCTTGCGCCAGCACGCGACCGATAAAACCCTCTGGGATTTTCTGGCAGAAGAGCTACTCGACGTTATCGCCAGAAATCGCTCGACGCTGATTTTCGTGAACAGTCGCGCGTTGTGCGAAAAGCTCACACTCAAAGTGAATACCGCCGCAAAACGCGTGGTGGCCTATGCCCATCACGGCTCCCTGTCAAAAGAATTGCGGAAAGAGGTGGAACAACGCTTAAAACAGGGCGAACTGGCAGCGATTATCGCAACCAGTTCACTGGAAATGGGTATTGATATCGGGGCACTTGACGAAGTGGTGCTCATTCAGACTGTTGATGCAATGGCTTCCGCTATCCAGCGCATTGGTCGAGCCGGTCACCGGGTTGGCGAAGTAAGTAAAGGCCTTTTTTTACCCACTCACGCCCAGGACTTTCTGGAAACGGCAGTATTGGCTGAAGCCGTATTAAATAAAACCATTGAACCGCTCAAACCCGTGCAATGCCCACTGGATGTGCTGGCGCAAGTCATCATATCCTGCACCGCAATCCAGTCATGGCCACTCACTACACTCTATAATCAACTACGGTGCTGTTCTGCATACCATGATCTGTCACGGGAGCAATTTGATCTGGTGCTCAATATGCTGGCGGGACAATACAGTGACAATCGTATTCGTGAACTGCAACGCCGTATCAATGTTGATCGAATCGCACAAACTGCAACCGCCACCAAAGGTGCGGTGCTAACGCTCTATCAGGCAGGGGGTGTCATTCCGGACCGGGGATATTTTCATCTGCGACATCAAGACAGTTCAGCCAAGATTGGCGAGCTGGATGAAGAGTTTGTCTGGGAAACCCGAGTCGGGCAAACGTTTACATTGGGCACCCAGAACTGGCAGATTCAGCGCATCACTCACAATGATGTCTTTGTCTTGCCAGGCAAACGGGGACCAACTCCGCCACCGTTCTGGAAGGCAGAAAGCTTGAATCGGAATGTACATTTTTCCGCTCGCATCGGGATTTTTCTAAAACGCATCAATACCGATCTCAGTGAAGCAAAGGAATCCCTTGATCCCCTCATTAACCTACTCCATCACCGCTATCTTCAATCCGAATACGCGCTTGACCTGTCCGCCAGCCGGGCATTGCTCACCTTTCTTGTCGAGCAACGCCAACACACTGGAGTTGAATTACCCCATCAGCATCATATCGTAATCGAGGAAGTGCATTCTTTTCTCGGTTATCAACAAGGACGGCAAATCGTAATACATACGTTTTGGGGGGCTCCCCTGAACCGGCCATTGGCGCTGGCACTGGAAGCCGCCTGGCAAAAGCAGTTTGGTGAACAAATAGAAATTTTCAGCAGCAATGACTGCCTGGTTCTGCAACTTCCCCACGGAATTGCAGCCGAGCAACTTTTGCATTTGGTTGCCGCAGAACAACTGGAGTCATTGTTACGTCAACGTCTCGAGGGATCAGGCTTTTTTGGTGCCCGATTCCGGGAATGCGCCGGTCGCGCACTCCTGCTCAGCAAAGGCCAATTCAATCAGCGACATCCGCTCTGGATGAGTCGTCTGCAATCCCAAAAATTATTGGATGTGGTGCGAAGTGCCGCCGATTTTCCAATACTGCTGGAGACGTGGCGTACCTGCTTTCAGGATGAATTTGACCTGACAGGCTTACGCACAAAGCTTGAGCAACTGGATAGCGGCGCTATTCGCTGGTCACTGTGCAGCGTCAATACCCCCAGCCCGATGGCTAAAAACATCGGCTGGGATCAAGTCAATCAATACATGTACATGGACGACACGCCCAAAAATCAGGCGGCTTCCAGCTTGAGTGACCAATTACTCCAGTCACTGGTATTCGATACAGAGAGCCGGCCCCAAATACCCCTCGACATCATTGCAGCGTTCAATACGAAACGACAACGATTGAGTGCGGGTTACGCACCCGATTCCCCCTCAGAACTGTTGGAATGGGTTAAGGAACGACTCATCATCCCCGCTGGCGAGTGGCGAGCTTTGCGAGCCGCCATGGCACAGGAATACGGACCGACCACACCGGATGAGTTTGAATCGGCGCTGGTTCAACGTCTGAGCATTTTAGAGGTTAATTCACCGTTACAGGCGAACGAGAACAAGATCTGTCTGGTTGTCGCCAATGAACAATTATTCGCGATCACCCAATTGTTCTATGCAAACCATGAGTATCTGTACTACCCCATCACACAGCGTCAGGACCATGCCGGTTCTGTTCCCGGTTCTGTTCCCGGCTCGGTTTCTGGTACTTCTCCCTGCAAAACGCACGACAATGCACAGCCTCTGAATCCTGAGCTGACGTTGAGTACCTGGCTTTTACAATGGCTGTCATTTTATGGACCCATGACTGTCAGCGCCATACAAGACAAATTGAATCTCGATCCGCACCAACTTGAGGATGCCTTGCTCGAGCTTGTCGAAGAAGACCGGTTAATTGCCGGTAACCTGATACAAACCGACCAGGATTTACCCCAATACTGCGAACGAAAAAACGTTGAGATCCTGATTTATCTGGCACGGCAGCACGCAACCCCTGCTTTTGAAGCCAAACCGCTGAATAGCTTGCCAGCATTTTTGTTTGATTGGCAGCTACAAGGCATTCACAATGAAGATCCACTTGAAGCGCTGGCCAATTTCATTGGAATGTTTTGCGGCTATCCGGCTCCAGCAGGATTTTGGGAGCAGGATCTGCTGACGTCTCGATTGCCGGATTATGATCCCCTGCAACTGGATCATCTGTTTAATGAAGCGGACATCCAGTGGCGAGGCACCGGCGAACGACAAATTACTTTCGGTTATTCCGGAGACCTGGAAATCTTGGCCGCTCAAGAGGTACCGGACACCTTGCCTGAATTGGGCTTTACAGAAATAACCGGGCGTTACCCGCTCGGTATTCTGGCAAGCCAGTCCGGCAAGGCAGAAGCGACATTGTTACCGGAACTCTGGCGATGTGTCTGGCGGGGACAGATCAGCAACGACAGTATTGCAGCCCTCCGGAAAGGCTTGCAACAACAATTCAAAGACCCGTCGAGTGCGCCATCTGCCGCTCCTGGCAGTTATAGCTCGCGACGCCCTTCTCAACGACTCTCACAACGTCGATTTAAATCCTGGAAGCAAGGTCTATCAATGCCCGGAAACTGGTATTCATGGGACAACGCCAATGCAATACCGGAGGATCTGAATCTACACTCTCCGGATCAACTTGAGCTGGAGAAAGACCGGGTTCGAGTGCTACTGGCCCGTTATGGCATTTTATTTCGAGAACTATTACAGAAGGAGTTACCTGAATTTCGCTGGGGCCGGGTTTTCAGGGCGTTACGGCTCATGGAACTGACCCGTGAAGTCCTGACGGGTCATTTTTTCGAGGATATACCCGGTCTTCAGTTTATTGATCCGACCGCTTTCAGGCGACTGCAACAAACGGATCAGGCATCCGGAATATACTGGCTCAGCGCCATTGATCCCTTGTCTTTTTGCGGCTCAGCCCTCAAACCACTGAAACATCAGCGCCCCAAGCGTTTGGACACAACTCACCTTGTATTTCGGGGCGTTGCTGTCGTCATGATCAGCTTCAAGCTGGGTAAAGTTCTGGAGATTAACATTGCACCGGATGACCCGGACTTGCCGGACGTGCTGAACCTGCTACACCATTTACTCTACCGGGAACCCCGCACTGCAAACTGTATCGAAATCGAGACCATCAACGATCAAACGGCACCTGACAGTCCTTATTTACCTGCACTCCAGGCCAGATTTGATGTCTTTCACGACCATCGCAAGGTCACATTGCAACGTCGGTTGACTTAAGTTTTGAGATTGGGATGAAAGAGAGTGTACATCCTCAAAAAGACGCGCTAGGATAACGGCACATCCAATTTGAAAAGCTTGAAATTTCCTGAATAACACAATGAACGCCAAACGCACTGAATCCAAACGTAAACACAGCAAGAAGGGTTATCTCTTCTGCAGCGGGGATGGCATGCGTCGTTCATAATTCGGACTAAAAGCGAAAAAATACGATAGAACACCGGGCCCGGCTGCAATACTGCAGCCGGGCTTTTTTTTGGCTCAAAAAAGGAGTAATTCATGTTTTACGGATCTTACGTCGCACTGATCACACCCTTCCGGAATGGCGAAATCGATGAAAGTGCCCTCAGAAAAATTGTTCGCTGGCATATCGAATCTGGTAGTCATGGCCTCATTCCCATGGGCACCACCGGTGAAGCCTCGACGGTGACAGAACAGGAACACAAACGGGTGATCGAGATTGTTGTCGAGGAGACCGCGGGGCAAATACCCGTCATCGCCGGTGCGGGTTCCAATAACCCGAATGAAGCCATCACCTACGCCCACAGCGCCCAGTCTGCGGGAGCAGATGCCGTGCTGGCCGTGGCCGGGTATTATAACCGCCCCAATCAAGCGGGCTTATACGCTCATTTCCAGCTGCTTCACGACCATACTGATATCCCGATTATCATCTACAACATCCCGCCGCGAACAATTGTCGATATTCAACCCGAGACCCTCGCCAAACTTTCCGAGCTCCCCCGTGTGGTTGGCGTAAAAGATGCGACTCAGGATCTGGGAAGAATCAGCCAGGAACGACGCCTTATCAATAAGCCCTTCAGCTATTTTTCGGGGGAAGATATAACGGCACTGGCCTACAATGCCATGGGAGGGAATGGTTGTATCTCGGTTACGGCCAATGTCGCGCCGAGGCTGTGTTCAGAACTGCAGCGGGCTTGCCAACAGGGTAACTTCAGTCATGCACTGATGCTGCACGAGCGCTTGATGCTCCTGCATCAGGCTTTATTTCGGGAACCCAGCCCGTCCGGAATCAAATACGCTGTATCGTTACTCGGACACTGCCATGAAGATGTGCGCTTACCGATGATGCCAATTACAAATGAGACCCGAACGATGATCAAATCCGCCCTCCAGTCGCTGGAGCTTGTTTAAGAAAAAGCAAAATAAGTCACGAAGAAGCACAAGCCTCTTCGTGACATTCAACACTTCAACGCTATGAAGCTTCACCCATTCGCCAAAGTGTAAATCACCCACGGTAAGGACAACCATACACCACCCAGAGCGCCATACCGGGTTAGGCGAGATTCTCTGGCCTCCTGGTGCTGAAATGCCCAGAACAGGATTAAACCGATGGCAGCAGAAGCCAAAAGCAGGCTTATAGACAGGCAGACAACCAACAACATAAAAGATGCCAACGTACTTAAAACAAACGCAATTCGGGCTCCACGCCCTTTGTCATGCACCGAATACCAATACAACGCCCCATAAATCAAGAGCAGTACGGCAAAGAACAAGTAGTACTTCATAGTAATGAAAATGCCTAATACATGAAACTAGCGAGCCAATGGGTCTTCGTGACGAAAATACCGCAGCACGGTTGTCACGATATCGAACACTCTATCCTCACTCAGATCACTGGTATCTCCAGTCAGCCGGACTTTCATGAGAAATCCGTGAACGCCGGTTACCAGAAGGAATGACTTCACGCCGGTGTAACCGCCATTGCGCTCGACATTGAATTTAAACTCGGAGAAGTAAACCGGCAGATTGCTGACACTGGTCTCTGACCGGGAAACTTCCTGAACATCACGATAAAAGCCCCGTTGTTCATAAGTCTGAATATCAGAAATAGCTGAATCAAAAGCCTGTTTACTTAGAGGCGAGGTGATTCCAGTTTCAACGGGGCCGTAGCCGCCGTCATAAAGGATTACCGTTAAGGTAGTGTACTGCTCTCCTTCCAGTTGCCAATATCCGGCCGAAGCGCCAAATCGTTCATCTGGAAACGATTGCACGTCACGATCCTGAAAACCTGAAAAATTTGGCGGTAATTTATTCAAGAGCCCCAGTTCAGACTCGAGAGCTTGCGAGAGTAGCGGGAACACCATGAGCAAAAACAGCATGAACACTTTCATGAGCCAGACATTAAAACCTCTCAAACCAGAGACTTCAGGATTACAGTTATTCGAGTAAACAATGATTATTCAGACCACCAGTCAACAGTTGTCCAGTTTGTTCACCAACCGTTATTCAACCTAATAATAGAGTGCATCATTGTGAACAGCCAATGAAGTTCGGTGTCGAGGTACCAGGGCTACAATTCTCTGGCCACAGGCCTATTCTGTCCGCTATAGTAAGGCTCTGAAAATAAAGACAACGATCCAAGGAAGAGGTGGTTCCCCCATGCTCACTTTCACCCGGAATATACGGCTCCGAGTTTACTCGGTCGCCCTGTCCAGCCTTGTGCTGAGTCCACTCAACCTGTACGCCTCAGAGAATCCGCCAGAGTTTGATCAATGTCTTGTCAACTTGAAGCAGAAGGCGATCACCGCAGGCGTCAACACTGAAACCATAGATAAATCATTCCAGAATATTGCTTACAGCGAAAAAGTCATTGAACTGGATCGCAAGCAACCGGAATTCACCAGTAGTTTCAGTCGCTATTTGAATCTGAGGGTGAATGACCGGCGCGTTAAAACCGGCCGTGAAATGTTGGCCCAACACAGACCTCTATTGCAGGAAGTTACCCGGAAAACCGGCGTGCCTGCTCAGTACATCGTGGCATTTTGGGGGCTGGAGACGAACTATGGCGGGTATCTCGGTAATATGTCGACTCTCGATTCCCTGGCTACCTTGGCCTGTGATCGTCGACGAAGTGCGTTTTTTACCGGCGAATTTATTGCTGCACTTCGCTTGATCGAAAAAGGGGATGCCAGTGCCGAGTCAATGCGGGGATCATGGGCCGGAGCCGTGGGTAATTTTCAATTCATGCCCTCGAACTACTTAACCCACGCCCACGATCACGATGGCGACGGCAAACGAGACTTGTGGAACAGTCTGGAAGATGCCGCAATGTCCGCAGGCTTGTTTCTGAAAAGTATGGGCTGGGAAACCGGTACACGCTGGGGACGAGAGGTAAAATTACCGGCCGGTTTTGACTATGCCGCTGCCGGTCTGGACCAGCCCCGAGAACTTGAAACGTGGCGAAAAATGGGGCTGCGCACAGCAGATGGCAACCTACTGCCGAAGGCACAATTAAAAGCTTCGTTACTGGTACCTGCCGGACACAAAGGCCCGAAATTTCTGGTCTATAGCAACTTTCGTGTGATTATGGGCTGGAACAGATCGGAATATTATGCGATATCAGTAGGCCACCTGGCAGACCGCATTAATGGTGCAGGGACACTGCGCACGCCACCACCTCAGGATATCGAGAAGTACCCATTAAATGCGATCCGCTATTTGCAGGAGGCTTTAAATGAAAAAGGCTTTAATACCGGTAAACCTGACGGCATTATGGGGCCTTCAACGCGAAAAGCGATACGGGCCTACCAGGCCCGACACAATATGATCGCGGACGGTTATCCGGACAAATCATTGTTACAGGCACTCGGTATAAGCCTGACCAATTAGTATCGGCCTCTGGTTTCAGTTTGGCCCTGCGGGCTCCGGTTTCACGAATTGCAGCGGACGGGAGTCCGCTGAGCCTCAATCGTGGTGATGTCCACCGGGTCCGTGGGCGTGGCCATGGGAAATTTCCGAGTCACTGGCTGCACGCAACTCAACAACATCCACTTTGAATGTTAATGTTTTTCCGGCCAGAGGATGATTGGTGTCTACATCCACATTAAATTTACCCACTTTAACCACGGTAACCTGACGAACCCCTTGTTCGGTATTGACGGCAACAACCATACCGGGCCGAATTTTCAACTTGCCTTTACTTTCCTGCCACTCCATCAAATGTTTGATTGGCACTCGCTGGCTGTTATTTTCCTGGCGAACCCCGTAACTCTCTTCCGGTGCGACCGTCACCTCGAACGACTCGCCCGGAGCCTTGCCTTCCATTGCCTTTTCCAGACCTGGAATCACATTTCCGTAACCATGCAGGTAGGCGATGGGATCTCCCGCTCGAGAGTTCTCGACTTCGTCTCCGGCCTCGTTATGCAATGTGTAGTGGAACATTGCCACAACATTCTTGGTAATGGCTTCAGGTGTTGTATTTTCAGTGTTCATAGCAAGTACTCAATGGTCAAACATGCCATCAGCAGCGAGGTTCGCGGCGATGGAATGTGCTCAATCGTTAAATAGAAGGGGCTGTATTATCCCGGTTTCTATATTGCAGATCTATACAAAAGTGCAATTGATTATTTCAGCGAACACGTGTACGCTAAAATGCAATCGGGGAGCTGTCTGTTGTATCCCGACGTTAGAGGAGTGAGATTTATGATTCTGATGTTACGTATTCCATTGGTAATCGGCTATTTTTTGATCGTTGCGTTCGCGGGCTTGCTGCTCTGTCTGTTACGACCTTTCAATCCGGATAATAATTATCTTTGTGCCCGTATCTTTTCATGGGGTGGTATTCGTTTACTCGGCCTCAAACTCAGGATTCAGGGTCAGGAGCATCTCGGCAAAGAACCTTGCATCTATGTTGCCAATCATCAAGACAATCTTGATCTGTTCGTATTTGGCAGTATGCTACCCCCGCGTACGGTGACCATCGGTAAAAAAAGTTTGAAATTTATACCGTTTTTCGGCCAATTATACTGGTTGGCGGGGAATGTACTCATTGATCGCGGCAACGGGCAACAAGCCCGCAAAGCAATGCAGATGGCCACACAGACACTAACCCGCGATAACACCTCGGTATGGATCTTCCCCGAAGGCACTCGCAACAAGGGTAACAATATCCTGCCATTCAAAAAGGGCGCATTCATCACTGCAATCGAGTCCGGTATGCCCATCGTTCCGGTCTGCTCTAACAGCTACAAGAAAACAATCAACTTGAATAAATTTCATAGTGGTGACGTTACCATCAAAATTCTGCCGAAGATTGAGACCCGTGGTTTAAAGCCAGAGGATATCGATAAGTTGATGCAAACTTGCTGGGATGAAATGTCCAGCACTATCACAACACTTGATCATCCTCAATCCCGAACCATCGATATGTCGGCAACAATGCGTACTGCCCACTCAAGTGAGCGAGGGTTTAGAAGGACTCACGTTAAAAACGGTTAACCCGCCTTGATCATGCTCACTGCAGGTCAATTCACCTCAAGCCGGTATTTCAGAGCTTATTTCAAGACAGGTCTTGGAATAATGCTCTAGAAAAACTGGCACTTTTGTCTAGAATTAAAACAATAATAACGACAAAATTGAGGTGAGTATGCACTTTTTTCGAAAGCTGTCTATCCGACAGAAAATCCTGCTGATACCTTTATTTGGTACACTCGGGTTCCTATCCTACTTTATTGTCAGTATCAGTTATATCAACAGCACGGTCACATTACTGGACAATGCCCGTAACGTTGAGTTTCCACTGTTAATGATGGCGCGAAATAACCTCGCCAAGCTGGAGAAAATCAAAGACACCCTCAGTACCGCGGTGTCAGCCAGTGAGCCGGAAATGCTGGAAACCGCGAAACAGCTGGCAGAAGATGTTCGGGTTAACTTTACCCAGGCCAAGCAGGTTTCCGAAGACAGCAAAGACGCCATCATGACGCTCGCTTCAGCCTTTGATAACTATTATTCCCTCGCATTTACCCTCTCCAAGGAGATGATTGACGGAACGGCTGATTTCTCCACGGTTGGCCAACGCAGTACAACCATGTCCAGCTCTCTCAGCGCACTTGAAACCCAGTTGAAGGATTTCGACAAAGAACGACTCGCGATATTTACCAACGCGTTCGATAATGCCAATCACGCCGCAAATGACATCACCTCGATCGGCATGACGCTTGGATCGGTTATGATTTTCATTCTTTTTGCGGTATCCCTTCCCATAAGCTCAACGATTAAAAAGAATTTGCAAGGGGTCATCGACACCTTGAAAAATATTGCTCAGGACAATGGTGATCTAACCATCAGACTTAAGAGCAATGCTCAGGATGAAGTTGGAGACCTGGTACATTGGTTCAATAGCTTCGTCGATAAACTTCAATCCATCGTCAAAGAGATTGTACAAACCGCCGGTCCCTTGGCAAATGCCTCCCAATCCGTGAATTCACTGAGCCAGGACCTTCAGTCCGCCATGTCGGCCCAAAGTCAAAACACCCAACAGGCCAAGCTGTCCGTAGATGAAATGAGTCTGAGTGTAAAAAATATAGCGGAAAACGCCTCTGATGCAGCAGATGCAGCGCGTCAGGCAAACCAGGAAGCCGAGAAAGGACACGGCATCGTTAATGATACGGTGACCGGAATTCAAGGCCTGGCACAACAAATCCAGTCTGCTGCCACCGAAGTTTCGCAATTGGAAAAGGATGTGATGCGAGTCAATGTGGTACTGGAAGTCATAAAAGGCATTGCAGAACAGACCAATCTACTCGCCTTGAATGCGGCAATTGAAGCGGCTCGTGCCGGAGAACAAGGCCGGGGATTCGCGGTCGTCGCCGATGAGGTCAGAGGATTGGCTTCTCGCACGCAGGAATCAACGGAGGAAATCAACTCCATGTTACAGCAACTCCAGAATGCCGCAAAAGCATCCGTTCTTGCGATGGAGTCCAGTACTGAGCAAGTGAACCATTCCGTTACTCTGGCAGGTACAGCAGGAGCCAGCCTGCAAGCCATCAGTGCAACGGTGAATACCATTGATTCAATGAACGACCAGATTGCCGCTGCCACAGAGGAGCAACAAACCATTTCCGCGTTAATGGTGCAACATGTTGAAGAAACCCAACAACAAACAGAACAGGCCGGACACTACTCCCAGGATCTACTCACATTGAGCAATGAGCTCAATGGCATGGCCATGAGTCTCAGTACGGTCGCACAAAAATTCAAAGTTTAACTACTGTGTCCCTTTGACCCATTTCGATAGGGCTAGTTTACGATTGGCAAAGGGCCACGATTTTATGCACACGTGTGCATTTTTAAAATCTTATTCTAGACTAACGTTATGCATCACAGCCAAGTTGTGATGCCGATCTATGTAAGTGTTATAAATCCATTTATCACCAGCGTTCCGGAAATCGCGCGTTAACGGAGATTTCGCTGGCATCAGGAGGGCTTTTACTCATGAAAAAAAATAATTATTGGTGTGCAGCACTGGTCCCACTGCTATGTCTGAGTCAACAGACTCAGGCGGTCGATATCCGTTGGAGCGGGTTTGGATCATTAGTCGGTGGGGTGGTCGTCAGCGATGAAACACTGCCCAACGGTAAAACCACGGAATATCTTACCGATCCAACGATGTCGGATGAATCATCGGCCTACTATCAGGATACCATATCCTTCAAACCCGATACCTCCTTCGGACTACAAATTGATGCTGACCTGACTGAAGGGCTGCACGCTACAGCTCAGTTGGTTACGCGAGGCGGCAACGATTTCCAGACTGGTCTGGAATGGCTCTATGCCAGCTACAATATCACGCCTAATCTGATCGGCAGAATCGGACGTCAGCGTTTACCATTCTACAACTACTCGGACTACCAGGAAGTTGCTTACGCTTATCACTGGATTCGTCCACCTATTGAAGTTTACGGAGAAGGCCTTGTTTCATTTGAGGGTATTTCAACCTACTACACAAACTCCCTCGGTTACTGGGACCTTGAATTGCAATTTTACTATGGCGATGGCGAGGAAGAAGGCAGTGAAGTCGGCCGGGTTAATATTGAAAACTTTGTCGGTTGGGCCGGCACAGCAACCTATGACTGGTTCAAAGTCAGGGTTTCAACGCATCATGGCGAAGTCTGGGTAGAAGGCACACCTCTAAATGAACGTGATAACGCAGCAGAAGAAAGTTTTTTTTCCAGCCTGGGCTTCTTCGTGGACAAAGGGCGCTGGATGCTGGGCACGGAAGTCACCTATATGCGCTTAGGTGATTCCATTCAGTCTGTATACGATAACTCGACATTCGATGAACGCCTGTCCTGGATGATTACCGGCGGGGTTCGTTTTGGCAAAGTCATGCCGCATATTACCCTGTCGAATCGTGAGATTACCGTCACTCCTGAAGGTTTTGGCCCCCTCGGTCCGGTTTACGCCAACCAGAAAGTATCCTCCCAATCCTTGAATCTGGGTGTGCGCTGGGATTTCCACCCTAAAGCCGCGCTCAAGATGGACTACACCCACCGTGTCGATAATTCCGATGATGTCTTCGTCAAAGGACCTGCTGGTTTACCACAATTCGCTGCAGGTAAAGCTTTAGAAGTCGACGTATTGGCGTTTGGTCTGGATTTTATCTTTTAAGGGGACAGAGACATGAAATTAAGCAGTATTTCACGACGTATATTCAGCCATTTCACAGCAATTCTAGTACTTTGCTTTTCCGGCGCCAGCTTTGCTGACGTGGCCATTGTGATCAATCCCGGAAAAGATGTCACGTTAAACGAAAAAGACATCTCCCGTATATTCCTTGCCAAAGTGAAAACATTTCCCGATGGTACCGAAATTGTACCGGTCGATTTGCCACTGACTTCGGCACAGAGACAGCTGATCAACAGCAACCTGATCAACAAAACAGAATCACAGGTCCGGGCGTACTGGTCCAAGCTGGTTTTCACTGGAAAAGGATTACCACCCAAAGAGCTTGAGTCTCAGGAAGCGGTAAAACAAATGATCGCAAGCAATGCCAATGTAATTGGCTACATTGATGCGGCATTGGTGGATGACACGGTAAAAGTGGTCACCATTATCAAATAAGCTTTGAATAGTCTTGTAGACACAAAGCTGCCCAGTTCCATTGTGATGGTTTCTAACCTCATTACGGAACTAGGGCTTGAATTCAATCGCCTGATTGTCTCGCGCCACCTCAACCCCCGATAGCGCCGCTTGATTTGATCGCAACCAGCAGTCCATACCGTGACTGATATGGGTCAGAAACGTGCGCTCAGCCGGTATTCGTTTAATAATGTCCTGTGCATGCAACCAATCATTATGATTGAGCTTGGCGGATGAAGGTTGAGGGGGATGTGTGCAGTCGAGCACCAGCAGGGATAACTTCTGCTGGATCAGAAAATCACAGGTTTCATTTGGCAACCCGATTGTATCCGTCAAATACGCGATCTTTACACCACTCGAATGGGTAATCAGATAACCATAACAGGGTTTCGAGTGATTTAACGGTAGTGGCGTGACATCAATATCACCAATCGTTTGGCTTTCAAATGGCGCGGGAAAAGTGCGAAAATCGAGCAGCCCGGGGTGTTTGTAAAGGTCATCACAGCCCTTGTTATCATTTGGTGTGAACACAGGAATTGCGGTACCAACCCCCCAGCGAATATGAAACAAACCTGCGACATGATCCATATGAAAGTGGGTCAACAAGATGGCATCGGGTCCAACCGGAAACCGCTCATCCAGATCAGGCCAGCCTGCATCTAACAATATGCGGGTTTGATCCGTTTCCAGCAGAGCACTGCAAGGCCCCCGGCGTTTTGCAACCTGAGTACGGGCTGCGTTACAGGCAGGACATTCACAACCGTAGAGCGGCACCCTGCCCGCATCAGCCGTACCCAGAAAAGTGAAGCGCATTAACCTTCCCCCCTCTAAGCTATCTATTCTCGAAACGGATTGGGTACGCGGTATTTCTGAGTCTGTTTATTGTTAGCGCCATTATTCACAATTTGCAGGAATTGATCCACCGAGTCGTCGAGTGTGCGGTTGTTGTCGATCACATTTACATCGGATGTCAAACTCTTCTCAAGCCATTCTGCGCGGCGCAGACGCGCTTCAATTTCAGCGGAGCTTTCGCGCCCGCGTTTCAACAGTCGCTCCCGCAAACGGCTTTGGCTCACACTTAAATAAATTGGCACTAACTGGTTTGGATAGAGCGACTGGGCTTTTTCCAGAAAGTCACGGGAACCGTTCACGATAACATTGATACCCTTACCCATCCAATGATCGATTTCTGCACCAATGCCATAGTAATAACCATTGGCTTGCCAATACATGGCAAAAGCTTCCCGTAAAACCCGCCATTGAAACTCCCGGGAACTGAGCCAGATATGGTTCTCGCCCATGACTTCAGGTTTTCGGGTGATATATCGATGTGCAACAAAACAGTCGTCGCGCAACTCTGCGTGTTCCCGGCACGCCTTGAGAATCGAATCCTTACCTGAACCGGAGGGTCCCATCATGTAGAACAACTTTGCCCGCGCCATCGAATTTGGCGGTTCCTGATTGTGACTGCTACGTTCCACTATGGGCTCCAATGGTTGACTATTTTCTCTGGTCATCGAACGCATTCCCATGCCTAACCTACCTCAAAGTACTTATTATTCTTTTAAAAACACGCCTTTAAAATACGCGTTTCCCACCGTTCCAGACATGCTGGATCAAGGGATGATTCTGATGCTCACGGACCCAAACCAGATCGGCACGCTTGCCAATAGCAATTTCACCACGATCAGCCAGGCCTGCACACTCCGCAGGGGTACTGGTAACGGTCTGAATCGCTTTCGGCAGATCATAGGCATTCTCTTCATGCCGTAAACGAAATGCCCCTTCCAACAGACTGGATGGGTAATAATCCGATGAAAGAATGTCCAGTACGCCCTCTCGGGCAAGTTCCGACGCAGCGATATTGCCCGAATGGGAGCCCCCCCGCACGATATTTGGCGCGCCCATCAAAACACTCAGACCGTTTTCGTGTGAAAGCCGGGCCGCGGCCATCGTAGTGGGAAATTCAGCGATACGCATGCCGTAGTTGGCGCTCTCCTGGACGTGTTCCACCGTAGCATCATCATGGCTCGCCACCGGTATTGCTCTTTCCTTACAGCGCGCCACGATTTGTGCACGATACTGGTCACTGTATAACGCACTCGCAGCCTTTTGACGCGCAATAAAATTATCCAGTTCCTCAGTCGTCATACCGAATTTACCCTGATAATATTCACGGTACTTTTCTTCTTTGACAAACTGGCGTTGCCCGGGCGAATGATCCATCACGGATACCAGATGCACCATGGGATGATCCAGTAACGACTCGAAAAGACCCAACACATCCGCGTAACTGACTTCACATCGCAAGTGAAGATAATGATTGGCGCGGTGCACAGACTGCTGTTCCGCTTCATTCAATGCATCAACCATATCCTGCAAATTACGCAGGCGCTCTCTGCCTTGGTTGATATCTCCCAACGACAATGCATCAAACACCGTGGTTATCCCTGATGCGACAATTTGTGCATCATGGGTCAAGACTGCCGAACGGGAGGGCCAGTCGACGCCAGGACGAGGGGTGAAGTATTTCTCAAGATTATCGGTATGTAGTTCGACAAGACCCGGAATCAGAATGTCACCCTGGCAATCAATACCACCCGGTACCTGACTCAGGCCCTGATCAATGGCGACAATTGAGCCATGTTCGACGACAACCGTGCCCAAAAATACCTCATCCTTGGTAACCACCTGGGCATTGGTTAATATTTGTTTAACGTCCATTCTTACTTCTCCTGTCATCATCCTCAGCCAAATCCCGTCAAGGCGAGGAAAAAGCAGCCATATTCAGTTGCCGGTCCGCAATTTCGTCCCGAATTGATTCATCATGGAAAATGCCTAGCAATGCTTTTCCTGCGGCTTTCGCTTCACGCATCAGGTACAACACGTTTTTCCGGTTTTCCGCATCCAGTGATGCAGTCGGTTCATCCAATAACAAAATGGCATAATCTGCGACAAAGCAACGCGCAATATTGACCCGTTGCTGCTCACCGCCTGAAAACGTGCCCGGAGCCAGGTGCCACAGGGTGTCGGGGATATTGAGCAATTCCAGAATAGTCTGCGCTTTCCGACGGGCGACTTCTTCGCGATAACCCTGCTCTCGCAATGGCTCCATTACAATATCCAGCGTCGGAACCCGGGGAATAACCCTTAAAAACTGACTGACATACCCTATTGTATGGCGTCTGAGCTCGATCAATGTTCGCGGGCTCGCCTCTACCAGATTAACCTTTCCATCCCCATGATGAGGATTTACTGCACCTTGACTAACCCAGATCGCACCGGATTGCGCTTTATAGTTTCCGTATATCGTACGCATAAGCGTACTCTTACCTGCACCTGATGCACCTGTCAGCGCAACACATTCTCCGGCCTCGACTTGAAAACTCACATCACTCAGCACGTTTATCCGGGTATGACTCTGGTTGTGTAAAGTGAAGGCCTTATTTAAATCCTGAACTTGTATCATTGCATTCATATGACGAATTCTGCCTATTACAGTGTTTTTCCCGGCATCAAGGGGTCAATACAGACGAAACCAGTAATTGGGTATACGGATGTTGCGGGTCATCCAGAACTTGATCAGTGATCCCCTGCTCAACGATTTCCGATTGCTTCATCACGACCAATCGGTGGGCCAACAAGCGGGCGACCGCCAAGTCATGGGTAACCAACACAACCGACAAGTGCATTTGCACCACAAGGCGTCGCAACAAATCCAGTAACCGGGCCTGTACGGACACATCAAGCCCTCCCGTGGGCTCATCCATAAATATCAGTCGGGGCGAGGTCACAAGATTGCGTGCAATTTGTAACCGCTGCTGCATACCTCCTGAGAAGGTTGTTGGCAGATCATCAATGCGTTCCGGGTCGATCTCAACCGCCCGCAACCAGTCCTGTCCACGGGCACGAATGTTGCCATAGTGCCGTTGCCCCATCCCCATCAAGCGCTCGCCAATGTTCGCCCCGGCACTCACCTGCATCCGGATTCCATCCCGTGGATTTTGATGCACACTTCCCCACTCTTCGCGCATCAAACGTCGCTGTGAAGCTTCTGAAAGTTGATAAAAATCAACGGGGTGATCACTGTTTTGGGGTCGGTATAGCATTTGTCCCTGCTGGGGGGCACAACGACCGGACAAACAGTTAAGCAATGTACTTTTGCCCGAACCGGACTCGCCAACAATACCCAGCACTTCACCTGGATACAGATCAAAGTTGATATTGGCACAACCCTTACCCGGTCCATACAACTGGGTAAGTCCTTGCACATCGAGCAGCGGTGTTTCATAGAAGCGCTGGTTCTTTTCCACGACACGACTCTCGTCTATTACATCACTTGGCGAACGCTCCACTTGTCCAGAGACAGCGAGGTTTTCCTGGCTATTGACCATTTTCATCTCCCGATTGCATTCGATTTTCTGTACTGGCCGAATTCTGACTCAGGTTGGCCTGACAAAAATCGGTATCTGAACAAACATACATTCGCGAGCCGTCGTTATCGGTGATAATTTCATCGAGAAAACTGCTGGAACTGCCACATATCCCACAGGGATGCGTCCATTCCTGAATTTCAAACGGGTGATCCTCAAAATCCAGGCTCCGAACTTCAGTGTAAGGTGGAACCGCATAAATCCGTTTTTCCCGTCCCGCACCATACAACTGCAAAGCCGGATTGCAGTTAAGTTTCGGGTTATCGAATTTCGGAATGGGCGAAGGATCCATCACGTAGTGATTATTGACCTTAACCGGATAGGCATAGGTTGTCGCGATATGACCAAAGCGGGCGATATCCTCGTATAGTTTCACATGCATGACACCGTATTCTTGCAATGCGTGCATCGTTCTGGCTTCGGTTTCGCTCGGCTCAATAAACCGCAAGGGTTCAGGAATGGGAACCTGAAATACAATAATCTGATCTTCCTGAAGATCCGCTTCCGGAACGCGGTGCCGGGTTTGGATAACAGTTGCCTCAGACGTCGCCATGGTGGTCTCGACACCGGCAACCTTTTCAAAAAAACGCCGAATACTGACCGCATTTGTGGTATCGTCCGCACCTTGATCGATGACCTTGAGCACATCAGCTGTTCCCAGAATCGCAGCAGTGACCTGCATGCCCCCGGTTCCCCAACCGTAAGGTAACGGCATCTCCCGCCCCCCAAAAGCAACCTGGTAACCCGGAATCGCAACGGCTTTCAATATCGTGCGACGCAGCATGCGTTTGGTTTGCTCATCAAGATAAGCGAAGTTATATCCGGCAATCCGATTAACTTGATTCATGCTCGTTGCTCCTCCACCCGATCCGGTTCAACCGGAGTCGCCGTCTCCTCAGTCACTCTATCCTGTTTCCGCACGTCGTGTGCGGCTCTGAGTTTTCGCAACAACTCGAGTTCAGACTGGAAATCGACGTAGTGCGGCAGTTTCAAGTGCGATACAAACCCGTTGGCTTCCACATTGTCACAGTGGGCCAGTACAAATTCTTCATGTTGGGCAGGCGCTTCAACGTCTTCACCTAGCTCACGGCCTCTAAGCGCACGATCTACCAACGCCATTGACATCGCTTTACGCTCACAATAGCCAAATGCGAGGCCGTAACCGCGCGTGAAAGTGGGTGCCTGTTGGTCATTACCCGCGAACTGGTTGATCATTTCGCACTCGGTTACCGTGATATCGCCCAAACAAATGGGGAAGCCAAGCTCTTCCGGCTCGATCCAGACTTCCACATCCCCCATACGAATCTCTCCGGCAAAAGGATGATTGCGACCATAACCGCGCTGGGTTGAGTAGGCCAATGACAACAGAAAGCCCTCATCACCACGGGCCAGTGCTTGCAATCGTGCAGAGCGGTCTGCGGGGAAATCCAGAGGTTCCCGGGTCAAATCCGCCGGATCACCGGAACCGGTTGGCGAGGATTCAATTAATCCTTCTTCCGCTAAACGATTCAACACCTTTGGACAATGATCTCCATCCAGACTCGGATCATCCGATTTCTGATCCTGAGATTGGCTGAGCGGCTCTATTCCGCTGTCCTGTTCTATTCCGCTGTCCTGCTCTATTCCGCTGTCCTGTTCTATTCCAGACCTGGACTCGGCCAACAACTTAAAGTCCAGTAATCGATGGGTATAGTCATAGGTCGGCCCCAACAACTGACCACCCGGAATATCCTTGAAAGTGGCACTAATGCGACGCTGGAGACTCATACTTTCGGTTTGCAAAGGAAGCGAGGTCGCAAAGCGCGGCAGTGTGGTGCGATAAGCCCGTAACAGAAATACCGCTTCCAGGGTATCACCACTGGCCTGTTTCAAGGCCAGGGCCGCCAACTCAGGATCATACAAAGAACCTTCTGTCATCACCCTGTCCACCGCCAGACCCATTTGCTGCTGAATCTGTTGCACCGACAGTTCGGGTACATTCTTGTCCCCACGGCGACGGTCAGCCATCGCCTTGTGTGCGTTATCAATGGCCTTCTCGCCACCTTTTACCGCAACATACATGAAACACTCCTCCGCGTTTGCACGCCCTGTGATATCAATTGCATTACGAATAAACCTGAGTTGCTATACCGCTTCCGAGGCACAGGTCACGACCTCTTCATGTAACTGAACATGGGTGCTTCGGGGTATTCCTAAAAGCTTGTCGCCACAAGTCAGGTACATATCAATGCCACAGGGAAAATCGGCCTGATTTCGATACCATTGCTGCAGCATGTTTTTCTGCAGAGGTTTAACCTGATGATGGCGTACCGTGGGTATGCCCGGACCGGAAAGCTGCAAGGCCAAGCCAGCGGTCAGCGATTCCATTTCAAAAATCACACTGGTCGATTTCTCTGGATACGCCTGAGTGCCTCGAGAAAATTCGCTGAAGGAAGTCACCTCACTGCTGTGCACAAATGCAAAATCCGCAGATCCCGGTGTGTTGATAATTTTGCAACCACAATGAAAACGGAGATTCGCGATCACGTCGGGATGCCGGTAACGCGGGGACAACCAGACTTGCGTATCTTGATCCAACAGTGTTAACGCAAGGCAGTATGCAGCATCCGGTAAACACTGTTGCATATCCGCTGTACGCGCTGGAGTATGGGGCATCTGAAGTAAAGTTCCGGGCTCCGACAAGGCTTTCAGGATCCGTCTGAAAGTACTCTGTGCCGCTTCGACCGGATCAGTAAAAGCCGGCCAGAGTACAGTGGCACCGGGTGTGGTCAACTCGTTTAATTCGTTCATTATTCCCCTCGAACCATAGTGAAGAAATCCACTTTTGTAGCTTGTGTAGTCCTTGCTTGTTGCTCACGCTTTTCCCGTTGCTGCTCTGCCAATGGCATAATCAACTCAGCCATCAAATGTGGGTGATTGTCAGAGCGCTGCAGCATCGCATCCAAAACTGCAACGTATTCTGCATGGGCCTTATCCCGACCCAGGACAAAACCAAAACCGGTTTCCCCCGACTCCAACAAGACCACACAACGAGTCATGGTCATCTCACCCAAGTGGAAAGTCTGACCATCGCTACCGGCGTTGGCCTTTGCCAGTGCCATCCCCACTTCAGGGGCTCGAATAAGCCGATACGCGGGAAAATCGCAAAAACGTGCTTTAATCTCGGCAGCGCTGGCTCGCGCCAAAACCTTTAACCACAGCTGTCGCAGCTCAAGGGGAGACTCAGCCCCCACCTTCGAGGTTACTGCAGTACCGGGCTGCCCATCCAATAATGAATTCATAACATGGCCACCTTCATTTCAAATCGGTCGGATCGACTCCGGGAGACAGAATATTCAATCGGTTTTCCAGTCTGCGTAATATTATGCGAGCGCACGACCAAAACTGGCAGCATCTGAGAGCAATTAAGCCAGGTTGCATCTTCCGAGTCCGGCAATCGCGCTGATACATAGCCCGCTCGTCGCTGTACCTGATAACCATATGTGCTTTCCAGATAAGCGTGCAGCGATCCTTCCCGATATTGGTCAGCCAGGCCCGGTACCAGTTCGATATCCAGAAAGTGGCTGATGATACAAATTGGCTCGCCATCCACGGTGCGCAAGGTACAGAGTTCCAGCAGGTTTGTACCTGGCAAAAAACCACTGTCACGGCTAAACGCTTCGTCCACTTGGGTTAAACTTTGGCGTACAACTCGAGCCTCGGGTTTTAATCCCATTTCTTTTAACGATTCCGTAAACCGGGCACGTTTTCGAATGCTGTATTCAATACGATTATCGACTACAATGGTGCCACGACCATGCTGGCGCAATACCATTCCGGAATGCACAAGCTCATCAACTGCCCGCCTCAGGGTGTGCCGATTGACAGAAAAACGTTTTGCCAGTGCCCACTCCGAGGGGAGAAAATCACCCACTTTGAAGTTGGTTCGGATCTCGCCTTCAAGAATCTTTGCAACTTGCTGATAAATTGCCATTTTTTACTTCCATGAATAATCTATGCGAGTCTTGTAGACGTCTAGATCTCCTAGGAGACCAAAAAAACCCGCATTTCTCTTTTCTAATTACAGTTAACGGTTGTTGTTCTTTGATATAACGCTATTAAATAAAACGTTTGCGTATTTGTTGTGACATCACATCTAGCGCCGTCACCGAAACAATAATGATCAGGATAACCGCCCCGGTTTGCGGAAAAGTGAATCCTCTTATCGATTCCCACAAAATTACGCCAATCCCGCCAGCGCCGACCATGCCAACCACGGACGCAGAGCGTACATTGGATTCAAATCGATAGAGCGAAAATGAAATCCACAATGGCAACACCTGAGGCAGCACGCCATAAATGATTTCCTGAATACGGGTTGCCCCTGTCGCTCTGACGCCCTCTACAGGGCCAGGATCGATTGCTTCAACGGCCTCAGAGAAAAGCTTCGCCAGCACACCTGTGGTGTGGACAAATAAAGCGAGCACCCCCGCAAAAGGACCCAAGCCAACCGCGACCACAAACAACATCGCAAATACCATTTCATTAATTGCCCGGGCGGCATCCATCAGGCGCCGGGTAGGTTGAACGATCCACCAGGGCGCGATGTTTTCCGAGCATAAAATACCAAAAGGAATTGCAACAATAACCGCCAGCAACGTACCCCAAAGCGCAATTTGAATCGTAACAATCATTTCACTGACGTAGAGTTTCCAATCGGTGAAATCGGGCGGTACAAAGTCCTGAATTAATGTCCACATGTTGTCGGCATCCTGCCACAACGATATTGGATTCATCTCCGCACCTTGCCAGGCCCAAGCAAGAATCAGAACCATCACCAACCAGGCGATACCTTTGCCGACCTGATTTGCACGCCCTTTTAAAATTTCCTGATGGCGCGGGGAGCTTCCCATCGCATTTGATGACATCATCTTGCTTCTCTATCTCTTTTTCTTGAATACAGCCCGCAGACAAATACATCGGAGACCCCGGAAACGGGGCTACTCCGATGCGTATACGTCTTGGTAAATTGAATTAATTGGTTGCAGCCGTGTCGTTACGAACTTCAATTGCAGCGAGCTTACGCTCCAGGTTTGCAAGTTGTTCGTTAATCTCGGCAATTTCCTTCGCCTTTTGATCTGCATCCATATCGGTGTTGTTCTCAAGCTTCAGCTTTTTCTTGTACAGAACCAACTGACGAATGGGCAACAATTGATCATCACTGGAAGGACGAAATGGTGCCCAACCAAGATCAGCAAGAATCTTCAATTCTGTTTTATCGCCATCCGTGCCATATTCACGGAAAAAGCCCCATAACTTGGATTTAACAGACTCGGGCAGGTTCTTACGCCATACTATTGGATCAGAAGGAATCAAAGGCGACTTCCAGATTACTTTTACATCTTTCGCTTTGTCCGGATGGGTCACTTTGAAGCGAGTCATGTTTTCAGTATTGTTAGTCGCAAAATCGACTTGTTTGTTGTACACCGCAAGCGCGTTCGCTTCATGGCTGGAATTCAATGAACGCTTGAATGCTTTTTTAGCATCCACGTTGTTCAAGGCAAATACATAGTAGGATGGGATCAGGAATCCTGAGGTTGAATTTGGATCCCCGTTACCAAATACCAAATCACGACTATTACTGAAGATATCATCCAGGTTGTTCAGCTTGCTGTCTTTATGTGCAATCAGCAATCCCCAGTATCCTGGATTACCCGCGACATCAACGGTTTGCATGAAAATCTCACCACCAGCACGGTCTACTGCTTCCATCGCAGATTTATTGCCATACCAAGCCAAATCAACTTTGTCGAATCGCATGGCCTGAATGATTCCAGCGTAGTCCGAGGCAAAAAATGGCTTGACCTCGACGTTCAGTTTTTCCGACATATCCTTCAGGAAAGGCTCCCAGATCGTGCGCAGATTCTGACTGGATTCGGTAGAAATGATCCCGAAATTAAGCTTTTTCATTTCCTCTGCACTAACGGTCGCAATCGAAGACAGTGCAACGAAGACCAGCGCCAGGCGCTTAAAGATCTTGATAAACATTTTGAACTCCATGAGCGTATTTGAGATGAACAACTCGTATTGAGGCTGTAAGTGGTTCTTAAGTTTTTTTGGTTCGTTCTGTACTAAATGACCTAAACGGAGCTGGATCGTTAAAGCCATATTCCTTCATTCAGCGCTATCACACTGATGATTCAGCCCACCCTGGCCAATGCCTTGGTGCCATAGTCCACCGCACCCGGGATACTGCTTTGCGCCGTATCCGTATCAGTCCGCGAAGTCAATAACGCCTCGCTAGACCCATACACGTTCTTAAGTACCTCATCGGTAAGCTCTGCAACCGGACCGTCGAAATGAACCTTACCCAAGCGCAAGGCAACAACACGTTGGCAATACTTTCGGGCATACTCCACCTGGTGCAATGTAACAACCACTGTTTTGTTATCCTGCCGGTTTATATCGGCCAGTTGATCCATCACGTTTTTTGCGGACTCGGGATCCAGGGAGGCGATGGGTTCATCTGCGAGTATGATGTCCGCTTGTTGCACCAGCGCCCTTGCAATCGCGACCCGTTGCTGTTGCCCACCAGATAACTTGTCTGCACGCTGAGCCGCAAATTCATCCATACCCACACGCTTCAAGGCATTAAGCGCCAATGCTTTCTCTTCTTGCGTGAAAATACCCAGCGTGCCACGCCATCGAGGGATGCGTCCTAGCATACCCAGTAAGACGTTACCGCGAACGGTCATGCGATTGACCAGGTTAAACTGCTGAAAAATGTAACCTATCCGGGCGCGTTTGCGGCGTATACCTGAAAGCAGGCGTCCGGATTTTTGCACAGCATCATCGTACACAAGCACTTCGCCTTCAGAATGCCGATCCCCCTTTTCCAAACCCGAAATATGCCTGAGTAACGTCGACTTTCCTGATCCGGAAGGCCCGATCAGCGCAACGATTTCGCCTGAATTGACCTGCAAATCAATGCAATCAAGCGCCCGTTTCTGTTTTTGAAACGTTTTATCCAACTTGCTTATCTGGATTGCTGGGGTCATAAAATTACCGGAAGTCGTTGGCTATGTTTTTTTTAACAGACTGATTTTTTAACAGACAGGCTGTCACATACTTGTCTAGACAAT
This sequence comes from Oleiphilus messinensis, assembly GCF_002162375.1. Taxonomy (GTDB): domain Bacteria; phylum Pseudomonadota; class Gammaproteobacteria; order Pseudomonadales; family Oleiphilaceae; genus Oleiphilus; species Oleiphilus messinensis. The sequence continues at coordinate 6,175,761 of NZ_CP021425.1, forward strand.
ATGCCAAACAAATGTGACCGTGACTTTGCTGATTTATGAAGAAAAAATGAATCACTCGTTCATCTATATGTCTACAACCTGTGAACCCCCCTCAAAACACCATGGGATAAACCCATACTCAATTCCTGCTGTTGTGGTAGCCTAGAGCTCACACAGCCCATTGGTACAAAGGTTTATACGCGAAACGAAGAAATCCGAGTCGTTGGAGGATGAAGACACGATGATCGATATGATGCTGACTGCAGAGCCGGCGCTTCGGCTGGGCACCTTTCTGATTTTATTCACGCTTTGCGCGCTACTGGAGGCATATTTTCCGAGGCGTGATCGAGAACAACCCCGGAAGGCGCGCTGGTGGGGGAACCTATCACTCTCCGCGTTTAACACACTCCTGCTCAGATTACTTTTGCCTTTGAGTGCCACAGAATTTGCGCTGTACTGCGCAGATCAACATTGGGGGCTACTGAATCTACTCAATTGGTGGCACGGGCTTGAAATACTGGTCGCAATTGTGATCATGGATCTGATTATTTATGCTCAACACGTCTTGTTCCATCACAATGCACTACTATGGCGACTACATCGAGTGCATCACACCGATATTGACCTGGATGTTACTTCGGCAGCCCGTTTTCATCCAATTGAAATCGGTCTCTCAATGCTGATTAAATTTTCTGCAATTGCGCTATTGGGAATCTCCCCTGTTGCTGTCATCTTGTTCGAAGTCATTTTGAATGGCATGGCTATGTTTAATCACAGTAACTTGCGCCTGCCACTCGCGATCGATGCCATTCTCCGAAACATGATTGTCACGCCGGATTTTCACCGGGTACACCATTCCATTAACCCGAAGGAGACCAACAGCAACTATGGATTTAACCTGTCTGTTTGGGATCGCATTTTTCAAACCTATCGCCCTCAGCCCGTGCAGGGCCATGATCATATGATATTGGGGTTAGAACAGCACCGGGAAACACAGAAAACCTCTCTCAAAGCCCTGTTAATACAACCGTTTCGCGCTGAATAGCGCTATCCGGATACAAAAAACGGCAGTACAATTTAAAACTGTACTGCCGCTCACGAACTGCAATCACTTACCTTTCAGGCTCATTGTAAAACTTCAGTACTCTGATTCTCCACTTTGCTAATCCTTCACCTCTTCAGCACTCCACCGCTAATACTTCAACGGGTTTTCAACCATGCTAACGACATAACCTTCTTCAATAAAGTGAATGACGTCTTCTGCGAATTTTAAAGGGTATTCGGCGTGCGGCACATGTGCTGTGTTGGGATAGATTGAAACCAAAGGTTTAACCCCCCGGAGGAATAATGAAAGGTAGGCCGGCTTAATCACATCCTGACGCAGGCTCAAATTGCCGCTGAGAGATGTCGCAGGCAAGAAAGGGTCTTTCTCTCCGAACACGAACCAGATTGGCTTCTGCAATTCCCGCAATCGCTTGAACAGACTTCCCGCATCGTCAACCCGCGATTCCACGCCCATTCCATAGATATCCCAAACATACGCGTTGAGATACCGATCAAACTCCTCGTTGTTGTCCTTTGCCATTTTCTGGCGAACCTGAGTGGTGTATATCGTATCGATATCTTTGTTTAAGAAATAACCTTCCCAGCCTGGATTAACTTCCCCGGTCTTGGCGTTATAGTTTTGAAAGTAGTAATACGCTTCTATTTCCCGGGCACTTCGTGCTTTTTCACTCTCTTTGTGTTTCAAAGGTTCCCAGACGGTCTTCCAGGCCTCAAGATTTTTTGCGAGAACCGGGTCAAACAACGGCACCGGGTCTCCTGCTTGAGAGGGAATGTGACTGGGGAACTCTTCCAGTCCATAGGGTGACTCCAGGATCAGCCTGTCAACAACATCCGGAAACTCAAGTGCATACCCCAATACCCACTGCCCCCCCATCGAATGACCAAGATAAGTTGCGCGCTCGACATCAAGCTGATCGACCAATAAGCCATGAACCATGGTGCGAGAATCCGCGAGCGACAGATTTACAGGGTGGTGAGTATTTTCAGCAATTGATTTGCCATACTTCGGTAAATCCACCGCAATCACCCGCAACCCGGCTTGCAGGCAATACTTCATCATTTGTGAAAAGTAACCCGCATTTGCCCCCCGGCCATGGATCAACACAATGGTGTCTGCCGTTGATTTAGGTCCGAGCCCCCAGTATTCATCCATGTAGCTCATTTTCCATTCCAGCCCCGATGCATCTTTCACTGATGCATATTGCACAGGATAGGGATACTGAACTTGTTCTCGCCAAAAGCTTGAAGTTTCACCTTTGGCTAAAACATCAGGGACACCATCAACATCGCCCAGATGGAACATCGTGGTTGAACAGGCACTGAGCAATGCCAATACCATTAACACCAACAGCCGCGTAACCGATCGCTGGCCACGTTTAAATGCGAGAAGCCCATACCGCTTCATGTGAACCTCCTTGTTTAGAGTCATCATTAAAATTCTTGCTCAAGATCCAGATCGAGTTGCCCCAAGCCTGCATTGGCAAACTGTGCCACAAGCTTGGCGCTGCTTTTTTCCATGATTGCAATAATATCCTGACGCTTGCTTGTCGTTTTCAGAGACCACCCCTGTTCCGTGCGGGTCAGCAACAAACTGACCCCGGCCAGACTGGCATCGTTCAGACGCAACATGACCTGACCATTATTTGCCGTGTTCATGGCCTTGTCACTGGCCAGGAACTGATCTACATGACGCCCCAAAAGCGCCATAAAATCATCCTGATTCATTGCCGGTGCTATCGATTGAGTCGAACTCGAATCAGAAACTGCAGATGGGTTCAACAGTGGTGAGGCATTCGACGCAAGCAGGGCATCTGGAAACTCAGGGGAAACCGTGTCACTGGATTTGCCATCTGCCTGATGTGTCGATAACGACGACGCAGACAGATCAACACGTTCTGCACTGAAAAGCCGCTCATTAGAATGCAAAGCGCTGCGAATATCCGTCTGACGGCGAACATTTTCCAGCATGGAATCAAGGTCAGACATATTCGTCATGTCCTCCGGCAAACCAATCGGCATGCGGGTATCGGAAATAGACAACGATGTTTGCGACGGAGCGCTCGGCCACGGTAGAAATGCGCCCTGATCTGCACGATGGGCTGTCCGTAGATCTGTATCTGTATGTTTACCCTCTACAGATGGCGTTTTTTCAGGAAAATTGGATGGGTCTGAATGTTTGGTAATACTCTCAGGGGCCTTTGATTCGAGTAATTGCGCTGCTCCAATTCGTGTTGAATCGGTTGCACCAGACGCTTTCGATAATTCGCGGGAGGGCTGTTCGCGAGAAGAATGTTGTGCGCCTTGGCTCCCGACCTGCACGGGTTCGGTCAACGGCAGTGAGGTAGCAGTAGATCCTTCGGACTCCATTTCAATTCTCGAGGCTTCGGTGCCTGGCAGGTCGTGTTCCACGTTATTATTTTTCAGGCCTTCATTAACGGGACGACTTTGATTAGCAGGCAACGCCTGGTTCTGCGGACTCGGGCTTTCATCAGCCCCTTGGAGTATGTCTTTGAATTGCTGTTTTTGCACATCTGTTACGGTTCCAGGATCCGCCAGATTACGGCTTTTTACACCTTCGCCTGAGGCCAGATTCCGGTCTGCTGTTTTTTGCACCACATCCATGGCAGGTTTCCTCAATCAGATTTACGACCAAATACGATCCGTATTTGATGACAGTTCTTCCAACAATCGTTCTTCTTTCTTTCGAAGAATACGCCGATAATCGCCCTTAAGCGCAATCGAATGCTGCTCTAAAGTCTCGATCCTCGCTTTAAGTAATCGATACTCCTGGACGATTTCGGCTTTATCCTGTTGTGCTTTTCTCAGACTCGATTCCGCCTCAAGCATCGTTTTCACCCTCAAGCCGAGAAGCTCTCGAAGTTGTTTTAAGTACAGCTCATCACGGATGTACTCATGTGCTTGTAGCTTGTTAGACGTTAAAAATTGAGTTCGTTTTTCATTTAACCGGGTCTCCAGGGTCAGCTTTTGATTTCGACTGGACAACCACTGTGCTTCGGCTTCACAGACTAGCTGCTGCGCTGCCCTCAACTTCTTTTCAATCTTGTCCAGATTGGTCCGACGAATCTGAACAATCTTGCAAATCATCTTCTGTCGGTCCAGTAAATCCCGTGCGCTCACTGACATGCTTCCTGTAATGAGACAAATGTTTGGTCAAAATCAGCGATATCATATTCAGATTGCCTGAGCAGTGACATCAGCCTGGGGTAACTCGAGACTGCGGCATCAATGTTGGCATCGGTACCTGTTTTGTATTCGCCTAATTGGAGCAACAGCTCAACCTCTTGATATCTGGCCAGGTTTTCACGCAGCTTTTTGGCTGCACCAAGGTGTTCATCCGTGACAACCCGGTTCATCACCCGACTGGCGCTGTTGAGCACATCAATGGCAGGATAATGGGCTGCGGAGGCCAGTTTTCTGGACAAAATAATATGTCCATCCAATAATGACCGAACTTCTTCTCCTACAGGGTCGTCACCTTGCTCCTCTTCCTCCAGCAACACCGTATAAAACGCCGTCATGGAGCCTTTATCATTGTTGCCAGCTCGCTCAAATAATCTCGGTAACATGGAGAAAACAGAAGGCGTAAATCCCCGTCGAACCGGAGGTTCACCCAATGCCAATCCCACATCCCGCAATGCCCTTGCATATCGGGTTACGGAATCCATCATCAACAACACACTCTTGCCCTGATCCCGGAAATACTCCGCGATTGCTGTACCCACACAAGCTGCCCTGCTACGTTCCAACGCAGGTCGATCCGCCGTGGCCAGGACAATAACGCTTTTTTGCAGACCTTGTTCGCCCAGATTGTCTTCAATAAACTCTTGCACTTCCCGGCCCCGCTCACCAATCAAGACAATGACATTGATTTCAGCCTGAGCACCGCGGGCCAACATGCCCAGCAGCGTACTTTTGCCCCCACCCGCCATTGCAAAAATCCCGACGCGCTGACCAATCCCGGTAGTCAGGGCAGAATCGATCGCTTTCACACCGGTCACCAAAGGCTCACATATCGGCGCTCTATGCAGTGGATCAGGCGCATTTTGATAAATTGATACACGCTGATGACATTCCGGGTCTCCCTTGCCGTCGATGACCTTGCCATGGGCATCGACAACCCGACCCAATAATCCATGTCCAACCGCAACCGTTGCAGGTTCGCCTTCAGAAATAACCTCCATCTTCGCAGACACGCCTTCCAGGGGGCCTAACGGTGTCAGCAGTATTTGATTGCCACGAATACCAATCACCTCTCCATAGAGTTCGTGGCCTGTGTGCTGGTCTTTAAGTACACATAACTCACCGATTCGGGCCGATGAAAGGCCGGTAACGGTAATGAGTGTCCCCCTTGCTTCCGCCACCCGCCCCCGATAAGCCAGTGACTCGCCACGACGAATCGCATTGAAAACCGGTGCCCATTGCCCATCACGATCATGTTTCATTGCTGCTGACAAATTCGTCAGGCGAATTGTCCCGTCAGTTCCTGAATACAACCCCATCAATCGACCTCTCGCCGAACCAACGCGCCTTTGGCGGCCTTCAGAATTTCGGAAAGCTGTTCGGACGCACCGGCTTGAACCACACCCAGTTCACTTTCCACTATACAGGCAAAAGGATCGAGTCCCGGCTCGGAGACCACCTCCAGAGATTCACACAGACCACGAGAATTTCGCCACTCCTGAATTTTTTGTTCCACAATGGCAATCGAGTCAGGATGAACCAAAACACGAAGATATCGATCCGCCTGCATGGAACGCAGGGCACTTCCCAAAATATCTTTCATCACCAAATCCGTAGGGATCGATGGCAGTATCTTTTCAACAATTGCGCCAGCCAGCTCAATGATGACAGAATCCGAATGATCCAGGTGACTCCGGGCAGCCTGTTGTGCCTCAAGCAACAAGTTCACCAATTCTTCCCGTACTTGTTGCTTGCCTTCCTCCCTGCCATCCTGAACCGCTTTTTTCTTGAGCACTTCAGCCTCTGAACAGGCACGTTCCCAGAGGCTGTTCGCCTGATGCACCATAGCTTCGAAATGTGCCAGGGGTTCCTGGGCATCTTTTGGGATTCGCCTGCTCTCGTGCTCGAGCTTCCAACGGTTCTGATCATGTAAAATTACTGGTGTCGTGTTCATCCGTGACTTTTGTTTTACATCGGCTGCGCTCATAAACTGAACTTCACTGGTTTGTTGCTAAAAATCTGAGATATTTATCCTGGTTACAGGTTCTAAACAGGACCTCGGGTACTTTATATTGCCTGCATGAAATCGCCTGAATGCCGTGAGGTCGGTATCAGGGCGTGACAATAGATTTCAAACAGTCGGAAATCAGATCCGCACCAACCCGGCTCCGTATTAGAGGCTGCCCCTGATCGCAGGGATGCGCCAAGCTTACTCGCTCACCGGCCAAGACATCATGCTGTCGCGCAAACCACACCAGTTCACGTAAACCTTCAGCGCGCAGCAGTTCTGTCAGCTGTCGGTCGGACAAGTCTTCCAATGCCAATTGGTGTTCCTGATCCTGTGGCCCCAAGCCTTCAGTACCCGATGCGGCTACGCGAAAACTCATAACACTGCCATATACCTCCAGTCCCAGCACTCGCTGTAATTGCAATACCCTGTCCCTTGATACAACTGATCGAAGATGAGCAGAACATGCCAGCGCACCAATGTGCAATATGACCGGACCCCATTGGACTGCCGGCATGAAAAGCCAGGGTAATGCGCGTTGGATCTTACTATTCTCATCTTTGAGAAGGGGACGTCCGAACAGTTCAAACCGAACCGCAAGGTAGGCAAACAGCCACCGCTCCCCACGCCGGGATGCCCGGGCCAGTCCAAGTAATTCGGGATCAAAACCGGGAAACCAGGAGGAATCAGTCTCTTTCAATGCCAATTGATCCAGCAAATCTCCATGCATGTTAACCATCCTGCTCAAAGTTCCGGTTTGGGCTCAGGCACTGCAGCACCATGCTGCCGCCGTCGCCTCAGGTAGCCAAACGCGAGGATAAACCCTGTGCCCAGTACGAATCCGAAAACCGAAGCCTGTAAAGTAAATGTTCCCTGACCAGACAAGTCACCATTTTCCGCCGGGATGTAGTTGAAGCTTTCATTACGCGTGAAAAATTTCACCGTGACTTTGTTAACATCATCGAGACCTTCAACACCGTCGGTAATAATTGCTTTAATATCAGTTTCATAATTGCTCAGGTTGGCATTGGGGGACTGGATAACAACAACAGACACAGATGCAGAACCCTGATTCTCACTGAGCAAGGCTTTTTCCGGCAAGGCAACATGAACACGGGCGGTAATCACGCCATCAATTTCCATCAAAGTCTGGGTCAGCTCTTGAGAAATCGCATATAAAAACCGGGCCCGCTCTTCGGTAGGGGATGACACAAAGCCTTCTTTTTTGAAAACATCCCCCATAGACAATTTAGCGGTTCTCGGCAGACCTTTTTCCTCCAATACCATCATTGCTTTTGGCATTTGCTTCAATGGTGTCATTACCATCCAGGTCTTGCCATCCACTGATGCTTCCTTGCGTGCATCGATCCCGGAAATCAACAATGCCGCCACAACTTCGTTTGCCTGGCGTTCACTGAGTGCGGAATAGAGTGTGGTCCCTCCGCAAGCGGAAAGCACACTGGTGAGCAAGATAAGCCTGATGAAATTCTTTAGCATGATTACCATCCGTGGATTCGATCTAGGACTGCTGCCGGAAGAGCTGCTGTACACCTTCAGACGTACGATTGGCTACATTTGCAGTAAGCTGACTCTGAAACAGAAACTGCTGCGCCTGCACAGTAAGTTTAAGCATTTGTCCCGGGCTGAGGTCATGAAGTTCCGCCTGAAGGTTGAGTGCTTCCTCGCCAATAGAAGCCACAGATCCATTCAAGTCCTTTAGCATGTTTACCGCTGATTCCAAACCGGTTGTTTCGACCGACTGAACAGCACTGGTCATCTCAGTCTTGACCGGAGCACTCTGGTGAAGGGTCTGAAAATGATTGACATCGATAATAGATACATCACCTCCGTTTGAACCACTGCTCTGCTGTGCAGCAGAAGCTGTGCCCAAATTGGGTGAGTCAATATTAAAAGTCGTACCGGAAATAGGATCCATCTTTACTTTTCCCTGTGATTATACCCACCTCCTCTGGAGGCTTTGTTCAAGTGTCACTCCCTATGTGCCAAACCGGTTCAACACACGAGAGTGACTGGCATTCAGATCAGTTCGGATTATTTACGTGCAAGCGCTTCCAAAGCCTGGCCCACGCTGGAGGTCGCCGTAGAAGCATTATTTGCCATGAACTGCATTTTCATACTCTCTGCCGTAAGCTGAGTCATCGCTGAAGGCGTATCTTTACCACCATTACTGACTGCATCAGATAATTGGGTAACCTGATCGGCCTGCTGATCCAGGGCATTACCCCAAGCACCCGCCATCGCTTCGTACCAACTGTGTTTATCACCGGACATTCCCAATTGACTTCCACCCAGAGGGGAAGCTTGCTGAAACTCATTTGAAGTTGCACCGGTATTATTGGCATTTATAGCCGTTTGATTTGAACCACCTGAAGTTGTAACACTGTTACTCATTGTACTTTCCTTTTACTTTGATTAACGTTTCGGGCTCCTGCCCATTTGCACATCAACTCTGATATTTCGAGCAGAGTTTGTGCTATTGCCCCAGCACCGCATCAACCGCGGCAATCCGCAGCAATCCTTCGGGTGTGCTGATCACAATATCGGGTCCTTCAATGGCTTCCAGACGATGTCCACCCGGTAATATCGCCCCCAGGTAATATATGGATCCATCGGCCATCACGAGATAGGGATCCAGACCATGTACAACACTGGCAACCCGCCTGCTTTCATCCGCTTCACGTACAACCTCATCAAGATTGCGCGCAACCACGGTTTGCAAACCTTCGATATCGCGCATCGCACGAGAATGTATCACCTTGGCCAGTTTTTCACCTTCGCCAAAGTGTCCACTCACTTCGACGCGACCATCACCCAAATAACGGGTTTCCGCCCAAATTCCGGACAACCTCAGTATCTCCTTAACATCATTGACCAACCGTTTCGCATCTGCGGCACTGGTCTGAGCCGCCGGCGACTCGTCTGAGCCATCATCAGTAACTGAAGGGTTCGCGACATTCGAAACCTCATCAGGCAGGGTTTCAAATGTGTTTGGAAATACACCATATCGCGCAGACAGAAACAGGGCGATCGAAAGCAAAAACAGCAACACGGGCACGGTAAAATAAAACAGTTTTCCCCAGTGCAGTTGCCTTTTCCGAGGTTCGGGCTCAATGACCATTACCGGTGTGCTCAGCCCTTCCCTTTGGTCTCGCTGTTTTACCTCGATGCGTATTTCAACACCACCAATCCGAAACACCTGATTTAACGGGATCGTACGGGTATCCCCAGGAACCAACTTACGATCTTCATACCATGCCGGTCCATCGATAGGTCGTAGCCAAATTTCTGTGCCAACGATACCGAGCATGCAGTGTCTGGGTTGTACACCTTCATCTGACAATATCACTTCACACTCAGGCACGTTACCGATAAGCAATAAGTCCCGGTATTGCAACACATGCACAGCCCCCGCATGGGCTCCCGACAAAATTTTTACGAAAAGCTCACGGGTCTCTTCGCCCTCCGATATCCCATCGGTTTCGTTGTCCGTATAGGGCCAGTAACGAACACGGGATCCAGGGCTGACTTTTTTCCGGTTTTCGGAAGTGATTTTTCCGACTCCTTCAGAACATGTTGAGTTGCTCTCGTCCATATTCTTCCCGACAATTTGTTCGGCACGTCGCGATAACTTTCTCGCGACCGTTCTGGGTTGACTCCGTTGTAGTCTGCCGTGTCTGACCTGCAGGTAAAATGCGTGGAGAGATCAAAAACAGTCGCTCACTACTACCTTGTATTTTGCTTTCGGTTTTAAACAGTGACCCCAGCCATGGAATATCACCCAACAACGGAATTTTCTGTGTTGCAACCTGTGAAGTCTCACGAACCAGCCCCCCCAATAAAAGGCTATGTCCCTCATTAACAATGGCTTGTGTTAATACAGCATTACGCGTGGTTGCTGGCACGGAGTCGCCAGAAGCATCCTGTGTCATATTGATCGCACCATCTTCAACCGTGATAATCAGGCGAATCTGGGTATCGATATCATCTCGAATAACATGGGGGGTCACACGCAAAATGGTACCGGAAAAGACTTTAAACAAGTCAGTTTCAAATGCGCCCTGAACGGGTACATACAGCGATTCACTGCTTTCAATCACCGCTTCCAAATCGTTTAATGTGGCAACTTTAGGGCGAGATGAGACACTGATAACGCCTTCCCGCTGTAACAGGTTCAATCGCGCAATAAACTGATCTTTGTTACCTACAATTGCGCCAATTCCCAAACCGGCAACCCCATCCAAGGGTGCCACATTGCCAGCGGCGAGTGCCTGAAGAAAATTTCCTTTGGTATCACTGTTACTATCTTGTGAATTAAACAACGAAACCTCAATATCATCTTCAGCAAAACGCCAATCTACACCCAGCTTCCTTAATTTATCCTGGTTAACATCAATAATCGCGGCTTCTATCTCAATCAGGGGAGAGCTGACGTCCAAGGTGCGAATCAAGTCTTCATACATTGGAATTCGATCCGGGGCATCACGGATAATAATCGCGTTGTTGTAGGCATCAGCGACAATGCGAGAACCCTCACTCCCTTCCAGGATCGGCACCGCATTGGATGCCCCTTTCGTGTGGCCAGGCGCGACCGACCCGGTATCGGTGAGATCAATAACTTTACCGGAACTCAGCACTAACTGTCGGGATCCCGTATCCCCGGAAAGTGCCGCCAACCCCTTTCCTTTCAAGGATTCCGCTTTTGCTGGCTCGGCAATATCAATCACATCGCCACTATAACCGGTTTGCGTTGGCCCATGAATAACCTGCCGCAAAATACTGGCAACCCCGGGTATCGTTACATTACGACCACCGGCTGAAAAACTTCGATCCGTCGCCCATGCATATTTAAGCGGGATATAGCGAAATACGGTCGTTGGTGCATCCCCCTGATACGCAATCGCCTGAACCATACGCAACATTTGATCAACGAATCTGGGGACACCTGAAATTTCCACCAGACCTGATGCTCGATCCACAACAATAGCGTTATTTCGGTCTTGAAGTTGAGAGCGACTCAGGGCCCTGCGCAGTGCCACGACACGATCATCGGGGAACGAAAAATAACGGTGGGATAACTCATCAACCGTATAGAGGTATGCCGAATTGCCATCGTAATAAGGCACCAGGCCATTGGATTCCACGATGCGATTGAATATCCGCTTTGGGGAGCCATTGCGAGGGCCATTAAGGGTTCGGCGATCGGATTTAATGGGCTCACTCAAAACCAGACGCAAACCATTTTCATAAAAAAAACGTTTGAGAAACACTTCCAGGGTTTCTCCATTGAGCATGTAATTCACTTCTGTCCCATCCGGAAGCGGTATGTCTCTGGCTTTAACGGTGGAACTCGTGAATGTCATGTAAAGCGTCAGCACGACCAGTACGATCAAAACTTCAATTCGCAGACCGCGTGCGGATAAATGGTTATCCATCTTGCCAATTCCCTTTGTGTGATAATTCATGTTGTAGAAATCATGTCGTTTACGAAAATTCAATGGCGCTGATTCAGCCCCCCAATCGACCAATCGGTTCCACCTGCACATCCCCTGTCAACTCCTGATAGGATAAAACAGGCAAGGCGAAAAACTCTTCTTCCAATAGTTTTCGGATAAAACGCCGAACATCGGCAGAACACAACAATACAACCTGCTCCCAGCCTGTTTTATGTTCATTTCGAGTTCGGTTGAGTTGTTCGGAAATCTGTTTCATCAGCTCTGGATCAAGTGGTATGTGCTGGCCCGCAACCTGTGCAGGTTCACGAATCGATTGCCGAACGGCTTCTTCAATTTCAGGGTGCGTCAGCACAGCTTTGAGTTTACGCTCTGTACCACTGTACCGGTCACTGATTTGCCGGCGAATCGCAATACGGATATGCTCGGACAGAAGCGCGATATCTTTTTCCTTGGGGCCAAATTCGGTTACCGCTTCAAATATATCGCGTAGATTCCGAACTGGAATGCACTCCCTCAACAGTCGCTTCAAAATATCGTTCAGTCTCTGCGGCGGTACAACCCGGAGCGTTTCCTTAACCAAGTCCGGGTAATCCTGGCTCCATAGATTCACAAGATTCGATGTTTCCTGAATCCCCAGAAATCGGTCAAGGTGATGCGTTAACGCCAATTCCAAATGCGCTTGCATGAAAACTTCCGGTCCGGACAATACACTCGAACTACCTTCTCCCAAGGCCCCCGCCTCACCCGGTTCAACCCAGTAACCCGGCATCGCAGGGGTAACGCCTGCGGCCTGGGAATGTGAACCTGATGATGTAGGTATCGCAACATCGCTTTTTACAAAAATTCTACCCGCCTCAATAGCTCCGGTCGCAATGGTCACGCCATAGGCTTCGAGACTATATTGATAACCTGTAAGCTGATCGTTCTTCCGGGGCGTAGCCTTGGGGATGGGTACGCCGTATTCTTCACGCACTTTCTGGCTGATTACAGTAAACGCTCTGATCCAGTTGCTCGTTTCAGCTAAAGACAACATATCCGGACTCAGAGACAAAACCACTTTGTCCGGTGGTTGTAAAGTCGCACTTTCCGCTAAAACCAGCGCGCTGTCTGCGCTAACAATCTCTGGGCTTTTGCCCATTATTTTCAACAACGGTGGAAAGCCTGTACGCCAGGCAAAAGACAACAGCAGTAGAATGCCCATCACCAAAAAGACGGGCCATGGAAAGCCGGGAACCAATGTCAACAAAAGCGATAAAATACCACCGATCAAAACCACACGGGGATACGCAGACAACTGCCTTCCGATTGCATCTCCCAGGTGCCGCTCATGGGCTTCCCCTGTAGACCGGGTAATAATCAATCCAGCCGCGATGGAAGTCATAAGCGCCGGAATCTGGGCGACGAGACCATCACCCACAGTAAGAATGCTGTATGTTTGTACCGCATCTCCTAATGGCATGCCACGCTGCAAAACACCAATCGCCAAACCGCCGATAATATTGACAAGTACAATGATAATTCCAGCAATTGCATCACCTTTAACAAACTTCATGGCACCATCCAGACTGCCATGGAGTTGGCTCTCAAGCTCCAGCAGGTGTCGCCTTCGGCGTGCTTCATCCTTATCGAGAATGCCTGATCGTAAATCGGAATCAATAGACATCTGCTTTCCGGGCATGGCATCCAGTGAAAACCGGGCAGAAACTTCAGCGACACGCTCTGAACCCTTGGCAATAACAACAAACTGCACCACAGTGATGATGACAAACACAACTATACCGACAACCATATTGCCACCAACGACCATGCGACCAAAGGCTTCGATGATATGACCTGCATCACCATTGAGCAGAATCAAACGGGTAATAGCAATAGAGAGCGCGAGGCGGAACAACGTGCTTAACAGAATCACACTGGGAAAGCTGGAAAAGGCAACGGGTGTCGGGATGTAAATCGCTATCAGCACCAACCCCACAGCGAGGAGAATATTGACCGCAACCAGCATGTCGACAATAAAAATCGGCAACGGCAAAATCATCAAAGCGATAATCGCCACGACGCCAAAGGCCAAAGCAATGTCGCCGTATGATGACGCGCCACCCGCCTGAGCAGAGTCGGCACGCTTAAAATCCAGAAGCCGGTTTAACATTGTTGCCATAATTCATCCTTGGAGTCTTGCTTCCATCGACCTGTAGTCACAGGTCATACTGCTCTTGACTTAATTTGACACTCAAAATAAATCAGTTACTGCCTTTTCAAGCACTACATTTCACTTTAAAACTGAACTCGTTTTATGCTCATAGGCCGCTTTCCAGTTGGTGACTGTTAAATCTGAGGAAAACGAATCTTTAGCTTTCAAATCCGCCGCGACACTCGAGATACTCGACTCCGGCACAATTTGAATACCGCTAGAGCTCACTGCGATCAATATTTGCGCCTGATTGTATTCCGCAACAAATACTCGCTCCTTGGCACCTAGTGGAACGTTTTGAATCAATTTCAAAGGCCCCTGATCTGCTTTTTGCCGCACTCTCCATTTGATCATCCATACCGCCAATGCAGCCAGTAACAAGGTGAGCGCCACGGGAACAAAAACTGAAGTAAAAATTTGAGGTTCTGGCGAACTCGCAGACGGCGTTTCGGCCGCAAAAGTGAATCGGGGAAACAAAAACAGAAGCGAGATCACACCCAAAAATTGGGGCACTGCGCACCGGAAAAGATTGGATAAACCGCTACGCGCAGATGTATCGAAAGCGGTTACAACAAACGCGGGGTTTCGCGTTGAAATCCATTTCTGTGACATATTCACTTCCCATTTGAACGACTGCGAATTCTTAATCCTGAGAATCCACTCAAACATCACTGTTCGATCACATACAAGACAGGGAAAAGAGAGATTTCCGATAACTCGGAGGAACCGCCGTTTTCGCACTGTAACGTCCAGAATCGCGAACCGGATCTGAACAATGAGTCAAAGTCTACACCAATTTACCGGGCCACTCCAAGCCTAAATTCAATCAATACACTCGAATACCAGCGACAGAAATCCCAAAAATTTAAATTGAGCACAGTGCAAACTTTTCACCCTTTTACTTTTCGATTGAGTTGTGTATGATCCCGCAAAACGCTGAGCTAGGCGTAACCCCGGAATGGCAAACAGGATGCCCCGGGCAAGGAAGAACATATACTCAAGGAAAGGAGAGTCTGATGTCGCTGCAGCGCAGATGTGGGGCAAAACCGCTTTTAGCCATACCCGCTAATCAACACAATTCACCCGTACTCCGATCCGGTCAAGCTGCCCCCGAAATAGTCACAACACAGCCCTTGCTGGAAGCACTTACACTGCCGGCTGCGATATTTACGACAGCAGGGCAATCCATTGAGGTGAACAGCCGGTTTAAAACAGCATTCCCCTTCCTAGGCCCGAAAGTAAAGCTCTCAGATTTTATCAATGCCGCCGAGTTTTTTTCGATACCGGAAGCCAGTTCACCTGAGATGATGGCAAGCCTCAACTTGCCATCAGCAGATCAAAACCCGATTTCCGACGATGAGCCGACACTGGCCGAAAAACAGGAATTGTATTTTCCACAATCCGGACAAAGCTATCTGGTCAAAACATCGAGCTTCTGCATGCAGGACTCATCATTCCTGCTGGTGATTGCAATCAATATCGATACTCAGCTGGCCGCCATTCAGCATCACAAAAACCTTCATGAACAACTGTTTTTGACGTCGAAATTTATGTCTGTAGGGGAAATGAGCACGGTACTGGCCCATGAACTTAATCAGCCTCTTGGAGCCATTACAAATTACCTGAATGCTTGTCGAACACTGCTCGATAATAACCCCGACGCAGGAAGTGTCGCACTGGATTTACTTGATCAGGCGTTGAGTCAGGCGCAACACGCGGCATCCATTGTCAGCCGGGTACGTGAATTTGTCATGAGTAAACAACCACAGAGGGTTCCAGCCTCACTGGTCAAACTGGTTCGAGATGTGATTGAGCTCCTCAAACTTGAAACGCAAGCTCACCATGTGCGTATCATTTTCGAACCTGACACCGTACTGGATCAGGTTGAAGTTGACCGAGTCATGATCGAACAGGTGTTGGCAAACCTGATCAAAAATGCCGTTGACTCCATGCATGCCGTTCCGCCGGTGGACCGCATTATTCTCATCGACATATCCACTCCGGGAGCAGATGAGATTCGCCTTGCGGTAAAAGACTGCGGATGCGGCATTTCCGAAGCCGAAGAAAATCAATTATTCAGCCCTTTTTACACAACGAAATCCGATGGATTAGGAGCCGGACTCGCAATTTGCAAGTCGATCGTGGAATACCATGAGGGTCGCCTGTATTTCAAGCGCAATACCTATTCTGGCGTGACGTTCTTTATGGAATTGCCGCTTTCGTCAGACAACTGCCATAAATCGAGTTAACCGGGAACCACCGATAAATGACTCTGATCCACATCATCGATGACAATGATGGCTTCCGTGATTCATTGTTTTGGTTGCTTCAAGCCAATCAGTTCACCGTGCACACGTATGCCTCTGCCGAAGAGTTTATCGACACACTGGGAAATACAGAGATCAAATCACTGGTCCAGTCCTGTGTCCTGACCGATGTGAGAATGCCGGGAATTTCCGGACTGGAATTAATGGATCACCTCAGGGATCTGAAACTGGGTGTGCCCGTAATTGTAATGACCGGTCATGGTGATATTCCACTTGCAGTTGAAGCGATGCGAAAGGGAGCATACAGCTTCATGGAAAAACCGTTCGAAGCCAGTGTGTTGATTAACAGTATTAAAGGCGCACTGGAAGAGCCCGGCACCGAGTTACGCAATCCTCTGCGGGCAAAAGCAAAACTGGATCAGTTATCGCCCCGCGAACGCCAGGTACTGGAATTAGTTTGTGCAGGCCAACCAAACAAAGTGATTGCGACAACACTAGGCATCAGCGTCAAGACAGTTGAATTACACCGTTCAAGAATGTTCAACAAACTACAGACCAAGAATATTCAGGATCTCATAAGACTGACATTGGGCTACGAATAATCGCAGACCCCGGATTCACAGAGTACTCAGGAAGAGTGTGCCATGGCTAACAAACAAATCCCGGCAGACAGGATCGATCCCGAAGTGAAGCGATCTTATCGGGCTGCACAATTCGTCGAAGTCCGTCCCTCACCAGCACGAACAGGGGATACCGAATGGCTCAAACCCGTAAGCACCATATTGAAATCGATATCAGCTGAAACCGCACTGACAGCTCGGAATATCCATAAAACGGCACGGTTTGCGACCAGCAAAACCGGATGTAACGATCAGGTGGATCAAACTGAACATCAGGAGTGGCTGTTTGTGGCCCAACCTGACCCGCTGGATACAAAGGATCATGGCTGGATCAAGCTTGAGAGTGCTGACTTCCACTGCTACGTCAGCATTGACCATTTTTCCTGGGAACAGGTTTGCCCAAGAATGTCCTGGTGGGAATACCAGGAAGATGCCTGGCCCCTGGCCTGGTCATTGGAATATGAAACCTGGTTGACCGCATTCGAACAGCTGACACATACCGCCTGGCGCGCTACCCGCGTCGTTCAGCCCCAAAACGAATTGAAAGATAGCCAAATACTGTATCTGGCTTGGCGCTGTAGCAACGAGCCGGATAAGGCCAACCATAGGCAAGCGGAATACGAGCAAATTCAAGCCAGTAAAACCGCAGCAGAAATTGATGGTCACGCAGGGCACAGCAGCGAAGGCATAGAGCATATGGCGGAACTCGAAGATGCATTCAGGATTAAAGATCCCGTGCCGCTGACCAATGGAAAGACAACCCCCCCTGAGAACACGACTGAATTGGAAAGTGCCTCATTAACTCCGCACAAATCGTCGAAGGCCAAAATCGCCACAGGCTGTATTGCCTTGCCAATTCAGAATGGATGCGAAAATTTTATTCAGAAGATCGACTGGTCAATCACAGCGTATAACAACGACATCGCATTACGATTTCGGAACACCACGTTCAACTGCCCCTTCTCCATGCAACCTGTTGAAGACTTCAGTGCAGAAGAATTAGAAGCGTTTCAGCCAGGGGACATCATGCTGCTGGGTAACCTCTCCGCATGCGCAAACAGCATGACACTGGTCACCCCTCTTCCTGATTTGAAGTGGCACGCTCAGTACCGAAACTCAAAATTAACAATCATGAAGAGTAAAACGGTGCAATCAGGGCGATCCAGAATACAGTCGTTTCGGGTAAAAGGAGTCTCACGCTTTGGTAAGCAAAATCACAAACTGCACGGAAAACCGCAAGGTGACCAACATGGTAAAAAACAGGACGGTAACACAATGAATACTGAAACGACTGAACGCCAAAGTAAAGAAACGAGCAATAATATTCTCAAACAAATGCCGGTCAATCTGAGCTTTCAACTTGGGGAACTAACGCTCACACTCGAACAACTCCAGGACATACAACCGGGTTATGTATTTGAACTCGCTGAGCGGCTGGATCAAACACGGGCCATTGTCGTTGCCAATGGTAAAGCAATTGGGGAAGGGGAATTGATCGCAGTTGGCGAAACCCTGGGTATCCGCCTCACAGAGTTCAACGGCCATGGAATTAAGTAGCCTGACCCCGGGTGCCGTCATCGCCATGGTGGTTGGTTTATCTATGGCCCCTTTTGTAGCAGTGATGGTCACCTCATTCACAAAAATTGTCGTGGTTTTAAGTTTGCTCAGAAACGCTTTGGGACTGCAACAGGTCCCCCCGAATGTTGTTATTAACGGTCTGGCAATCATTCTGTCGATTTACGTCATGTATCCGGTCATGCTTGAAACCAATCGTTTGGTGACAGACAGCCCAATTTACCGGAGCGACGAGGGTATGACGCTCGATTCCATGGTCAGTCTGGCGCAGGAAAGTAAAGAACCGCTAAAAAGCTTCCTCATAAAACACTCAAGCGACACAGAACGCGCGTTTTTTCTAAGCACAGCTCGCTATTTGTTGCCTGATAACCGCAAAGGGGAAGTCTCGGAAAATGACTTTATTGTGATTATTCCAGCGTTCACAGTAAGTGAATTGACAGCCGCATTTCAGATTGGGTTTCTGATTTTCCTGCCATTTTTGGTGATCGATCTATTGGTTTCCAATCTTTTGCTGGCCTTGGGTATGATGATGATGCCGCCGTCAATGATATCACTGCCTTTCAAACTGCTCTTGTTTGTTGCGGTATCCGGGTGGACCCAACTCGTACACGGCTTGGTTGCAACTTATGTGTAAATACGACGGGTAAGCCAATGAACGTTGATATTATCCGATTTACCCAGGAGGCACTCTGGTTGATGCTGATTTTGACCGCCCCACCCGTGCTCGCCGCCGCATTTACCGGCCTGATCATCTCGTTTCTTCAGGCCATTACACAGATTCAGGAACAAACCATTCCATTTGCCGTCAAGCTGGCGGTCGTAGCGATTGTTTTACTGTTAATGGCCGGTGTGATTGGCGAAAATCTTTACCAATACACCAATCGTATTTTTGCCCACTTTCCCAACCTGACGCAATAACGAATCCCATGACGGATATCACGACCTGGTTACTCGCGCTTTCAGTAACCCTACCGAGAATCGCAGCCAGCTTTATTGTGCTGCCTCTGCTCAGTCAGGATGCAGTACCGGCATTAGTGCGAAATAGCATTTTTGTGGGCCTGGCGCTGGTGGTCAGCCCGCTGACGATAGAAACAATCAACCTGGCAGCAGTAAAACCGTTGGACTGGCCGTTTATCCTGATTAAAGAAATATTCATCGGCATAACCATCGGCTTTTTCTTTGCTTCAATTTTCTGGGCGATCAGTATCGCTGGCGGCATAATTGATACGCAAATGGGAAATAACATGTCCCAAACCATGGATCCGTTGCAGGGCAGCAATACTACCCTGACCGGGCTCTGGTTTTCCCGCTTCGCATCTGTGCTGTTTTTAACCAGCGGTGGCTTTTTGATTTTCCTGGGTGTGCTGCTGAAGAGCTATCGAATCTGGCCTCCCCACAGCTTCTTGCCCAACCTTACGGCAGACAGCGGTGCTTTTTTCATTTATGAGTTTGAATACATCATGGTGCAGGCGATGTTATTTGCAGCTCCGGTCATTACCGTTCTGGCGCTGGTTGATCTCTCTATGGGGTTGATTAATCGTTTTGCCCAGCAACTCAATGTACTCGCACTTTCATCGTCACTGAAAACGTGGCTGGGAACATGGGTAGCACTTTTGTGTCTTGGCCTCATGGTTGAGCTGGTGGTTCGAAAACTGTTTGAAAATGAACATATTCTGGCGCGACTACAAATCATATTTTCATGATCGTCTGAACGATCTCATCTGGAGCCAACCTTTGCTGCCATGAATTAGCCAAAACCCTCAATCGCGCCCGGGAAGATTTTGAATATGCGCCGTCAAACCCGGTTTCCACCACCAGAAGCAAATGTTGGCAATAGCGCTCCCGGAGCGTAGGCGAGGCGTCAAATAAATACAATAAGCGAATTAAGGCGAATTGATACAATGAACCAGAAAGATAAGCCTTTTGTGTTTTCTGGCCATACCAAACGGTTAAAAACTCCAATATGCCATAGCGACGCTTGGGAATCATAGCGAGCTGGTGAGCCGAAAATCCGGGACCGGAAAATTCATTCCAGGCGGATCCTGCTCCCCAGGCCGAGAGCGCTCCGGTGGGGAAATTGCTATTGTGCATTGCGAGATTCAGGCTCTCAGCCAAACGCACATGAAGGCCGCGATTCTGATGCTCGGATACCAAGATCAGAAACCCCAGAAACTCAATGTATGAAAGGCCGTTTTTCTTGTGGGTTAGTCGACTTAACAGATTTGCCAAAAGTTCAATATCTTCAATTCGCTCAAGTAGTGTTATTAACCGTCCAACTTTCTCCATTTCAGTACTTTCTCCTTTTCAGTACTTTCTCCTTTTCAGTACTTTCTCCATCTCAGAGCTTTCTCCGTCACAGTCATTGCGCTATCAAAGTAAGTGCTCTATCACTGGATTTTCTCAATCATGAAAAAGTTGAAAAACTAAACCTCATTCGGGGGAGCACCGGATAAAACATAGTTGACCAGTGCGTCCAGATCCTGCTGTGTTAAAAGTGCATCCAGGTCAGAATGATCCAGATAAACAGGTCGAGCCGCTGTAGTTTGGTGATCGATGATGCGTCTCAAAAAATGCTCATCGGTTGCGGTTTCCTGCAATCGGGAATTGGAATCATATTGACCACTCTGGACAGCGTCGGGTGTTTCCGGATATCGAGATCCAATTTGGGCTCCACCCAATGACTCGCTCACTGTTTCAGCCAGCTCTAACGGAACCGTTTCGGTTTCCTCGGCGCTAACAGGGGTTGAGAAAAAGTGATTAAAACGGGAAATATCCATGTTTTTCCTGATGTGATATCCTTTGCCTTCAAGCTGCATAGTAGCGAAACCAGTCGCGAAAAAATACTAGGGTAAACCCTAGGTTTGGCAAAAAATTTGTACTATTCAAGGATGAATAAATGGGTCAGAAAAAGGAATCCGATCAAACCGAACAACCCACCGCAAAACGGCTACGGGATGCACGTAAAGAAGGCCAGGTGTACCGCAGCCAGGACCTGAGCAAAACCCTTTCGTTGCTCTACTGGGTGTTACTCTTTTCGTTTTTACCCGGTTACTTCCTCGAGCATCTCAATACCCTGTTCGAGGCCGTTTTCCTGGGTATACAAAACCCCAACCAGCACACATTGAGCAAAGTTCTGATTGTCGCCAGTCAAGAGCTCGCCTGGATGCTTTTTCCTTTTATTCTGCTTGGCATGTTAATGGCGATCATTATCGAATATCTTCAGGTTGGACCGGTTATGGCCTTCAAGAAACTTCTGCCAAATTTACAGATACTGAATCCCACCGAAGGCATTACCCGGCTGTTTTCCCAGGAAAATTTACTGGAGGTTTTCAAATCGTTTGTAAAAGCCAGCGCGCTAACCCTGATTGTCATTCTGATTGTTCTGAGTTTGCTCGACCAGGTTCTGAAATTGCCCTATGGACCCTTAAACGCAACATTCAGTATTTATTGGCAGGCGGTTTCCTGGTCATGTGCAGGTGTATTGTTTGTGTTCTTTTTCATTTCCGTTCTGGACCTGATTTACCAACGCCACACCTATATCAAAGGCTTGATGATGAGCCGTCGGGATATCAAACAGGAATACAAGGAAAGCGAAGGTGACCCAATGGTCAAGAGCAAACGAAAGCAGCTGCATCAAGAATGGTCGCAACAAAATACGCTGGCCTCTGTGCGCAAGGCGAATGTTATTGTAACCAATCCAACTCACATAGCAGTCGCACTTTACTACGATCAGGATGAAACTGAACTCCCTGTGGTCGTTGCCAAAGGTGAGGACTACATGGCCCAACAAATCAGGGAAGAAGCCGAGCGCTGTAATATCCCCATTATGCGCAATATCGAGTTGGCGCGGGGGCTATATCGGGATATTGAAGTCGATAATTTTATCACTCCCGAGTTTTTTCAGGCCGTTGCAGAGATCCTTCGCTGGGCAGACAGCATTCACAACGAAGATAGATCAGAGTCCTGAGCTTCGATCAAAATGCGAAACAAAACCGATATCCAATAAAAAACCAGCCGAAGCTGGTTTTTTATATGCAAATTTGCTCGCGACCGATAAAAATTATTACGCCGCGGTTTAATTCGCTCGATCTTTTCGTTGTTCAACAAATTAGTTATTCAACAAAAGCTCAGGAGTCTGACTTCTTGAAAGAATATCCATGGTAGCCATCCGGAATAGAAGCATCCAACGCTTCAGGGTTCTGGCCAACAGTGGCCTCACCATCGGCAAGATTATCCAAATCATTGTTCTCCCAGTGAACCCCGTTTTCACCTGAGATAATAGCAATCTCGATATAGGCCGTATTGTCGTCATTTGGCACCACAGTGATCATCGAGCCATCAGGATTCTCGATTGTCACATTGCCTTCCATGGTAATATTGCCGACGGCACCTGGGGTGAATTCATACACCTCACTGTCATCATGCAAATTTCGCTGATAGGCTGTTGCCGTTTTCTCATCGATTTCCCACTCATAATTTCCATTGGAAAATACCAGCTTGCCATTATCTTGATAACCACCTTCCAAAGCGACCGGCTCACCCATCTCGGGTGGATCGATGTCTCCAGAAACAGTATCACCCGGATCTGGACTGGCAACAGGATCTGGGTTAGCAACAGGATCAAAATCACCCGGGTCAGAGCCAACGGGAACACTCCCCCCCGGATTCTGCGCGCCGACGTTGCCCGGGTTCTCCCCCGGATCAGCTCCCAGATCATCATTGCCACCTGGTGCAGGGCCAGCAGGTATTGTTTGCACAGCAGGCATCAACTTTTCAATAATTTCGTCCGCTTCTTCTAACGTGATCTCGCCATCACGAGATGCTGAAAGCAACAATTGCATAATTTCAGTTCTTTCATCAGCATTCAGCATGGACAGGTCAACACCAGCAAATATTGACTGGAGCAAATCCTTTGCCTCTCCGCCAGATGTCGAACCAAAAACAACTTCGACCGCATCATTGAACACCGTGTTATTCATGGTGCTGCCAACCGCATCGGATATGATCTCAGAAAGCATGGTAAAGAAAGAAGGCATGTCTGGGTCAATTACAGGCATGCCGGGATCTACGGGTGTACCTGGATCTAGAGGTGTACCTGGATCTGCGGGCGTGCCAGGCCCCGGAGAGACAACAGAATCAGGTATTTCACCCGGAGCAGACACATCATCATCTGGAACAGGCTCAGCTGCCTGCATTTCAGCAAATGATTTGATGGTTTCCGTGATACCGGTAAATTCGCTCTGAGATATATGATCATCCCGCATCATGACGTTGATTGTGTCCATGATGATCACACGCTCCTGGTTATCAAGTTGAACCATATCAACCTGATCCATAAGCCCCGTCAATGCCGCTGTATTCTCGGCAGTATTGGCAGACAGGCTGTCGGCAAAGTCATTCTTGAACCGCGTATCCAATGTCTGCTGGTATGAATTTGTATCCACGTTCATACTCATCGATTTCCCTCTCTTTGTTGAACTTTGTACAAGTAAGGCTGGTTAAACTGATCACGACATCGATTAATTCGAGCGTCCCAGGGTAGACAGCGCCTGACCAATGTTTTTCAACGCAGTCTGGATACCCGTTGCCATATAGTTCAATCGAGTTGACTCTGCTGCCAGTTCGGTTTGCAATGACATAATCTGGCTCGATGTAGCCTGATCATTTTGCCCCTTACCATGTTCTTTCTGTTTGTCCGCGAGCTTTTCAGAAAGCCCTTCAACAATACTTGCCTGCTCTTGCAAACTGGACCCCATAGCACGCGCCAGCGCGATGAAAAAGTCCGCCGCTTCTTTCTTCTCGGAAGTTGGCGCGTCATCGCCGCCACCTTCAGTTAAATCTTTGAATAATGTGGTCAACAAGTCTTCCAGCTGGGTTTTCAACTCCTGGACATCCGCATTCAAACTGCCCCAGTCTGCCGCCTCCATTTCATTCGCCAGGCTATGCATGATTTCCTCAATGGTTCGGGGCTCACCTTCGATTTCCATCTTTTCAGTCATACCGGCAATCAAGGCAGATTTAATGCCAGCATCCAATGATAAATTCCCCACAACATCACTGAAAATACTGGATACCATTTCGTTGTAAACTTCAGCAGCCGCATCTATATTCGTACCCAATTGGTCAATCGTTTCAATCAGCGAGGCCGCGTTGAGGCTGTCCTGAATCATAGTGCTCATGTTTCAATCTCCATTTTATGTAATTCAATCCCTGAACGTTCCACCGCGGAATCAGTGACTGGACAAAACCAGGAAGTAATCCCCCCGGCCCGGCGTTACCCTAATCTATGTCACCTCAGAGTGAACCGGATTGTCGCAAAAAATAGAGCACTTGCCATCTAGGGCAAACCCTATATAGGGTTTGCCCTAGATCATAGCGTTAGAATTCAGATCAGCAGTAGCATCAGCAAAATGGTAAGCATGGTAAGGCGCGCGATTACAACCGGTTTTGCTTTCTCGCCGCGTCCGAAACATCCCAGAAAGAACGTTCTGCTTCCTGCAATGCATCTACCCGGCTGATGCCGATATCTTTTAATTGCGCATCACTCAATTGAGCGAGTTCCCGTCTCTGGCGGGCAATTTCCCGATGAATTCGAATTTGACGAACTGCACGCAGAATCAGCTTGCTCCAGAATCCGGCGCTTAAAAGATTACGAGTCTGGCCGGTTGATTGCTGTTTTAAACTCTGTGTATTCATGTTGCAGTTCTCCTGAATGAAGTCATCTCTCAATGGTGACTATGTTACCGTGCTCTCTTGAACCGTAACAGATTCAGACATAGACTAGTTTTACCATAACAGATGAAGTTAATTGCGCTCTGTTATGGCCATTTTCCGAGAATCTGTTCTGTTATGCATAAAATCGAGGGTAACTGTTATGAAAGATCTGCCACTATATGAGCAAATTGCCGATCAAATGCATGAACAGATTCGAAACGGGGTATACCGCTCTGGAGATAAATTACCCTCTGTGCGGAGCCATGGGAAAACCTTAAATGTGAGTATATCGACCATGCTCACCGCCTATGGTCTGCTGGAAGATCGAGGGCTGGTTGAGGTCAAACCCAAGTCTGGCTATTTTGTCAAAGCACACCGGACTCAAACTTTACCGGAACCCAAATTTGTTACAGAAACGGTAAGCCCGACTCAGGTTACATCACTGCAACGGGTGATGGAGGTACTCAAAGCATCTGCAGACCCGGGCAATATCAGCTTTGGTGCTGCGGTCCCCGCCGCCGATTTCCCCGCACTCACTCACCTCAAATCCCTGTTTGCCCAGAAAGCCCGACAGGGAACCTTCATGGGGGTGGGCTATGATTCTGTACACGGCAATCAGCCATTACGACGGGAGGTTGCCAAAAAAGCAGTGGAGGGAGGGGTTTATATCGCGCCGGAAGAAGTGGTGTTAACCTCTGGATGCCAGGGCGGCATCGCCCTGTGTTTGCGGACACTGACCCAACCGGGCGATATTATTGCGATCGAATCCCCTTGTTACTACGGGATGCTGCAACTCGTTGAAGCACTGCAACTTAAAGCCATTGAAATTCCCTCGGATGCCAGTACCGGGATGAGCGTGGAAGCCCTTAAACTCGCACTCGAACAATGGCCGATTAAAGCAATTGTATGTATTCCCAACTATAACAATCCAGTTGGCGCTTTGATGCCGGATGACCATAAGCAAGCTCTGCTGGAGCTGGCCAATTATTATGATCTTCCGGTCATCGAAGATGATATCTATGGCGATCTGGGCTACCAGTCACGACGACCCAGAACCGTTAAATCCTATGATACACAAGGACGGGTTTTACTTTGTTCTTCCGTCTCCAAAACCCTTGACCCACAGTTGGGGATTGGCTGGATACTGCCAGGACGCTATCTACAACAACTCCAGTATGAACGCTTCATCAATAGTGTGTTCAGCTTACGCCTGCAGCAACAGGCGGTAGCAGAAATGCTGGCACACGGCGGCTATGACCGACACCTGCGCACCGCCAGTGAAGCATACAAGCAACGACGGGATCATCTACTTGATTTGGTCGCCCGGCACTTTCCAAAAGGAACTCGGATTTCAACGCCACTGGGGGGATTTGTAACCTGGATTCAGCTACCGCTTCATATCGATGCAACACGGTTATATTTGAGCGCACTGGCCAAAGGCATCGTTATTGCTCCGGGTGAGCTGTTTTCAACCAACCCAAGCAAGTTCAGACATTCATTTCGCGTCAGCTATGCAGAACCCTGGACGCCAGAGCGGGAAAAAGCAATCGCCACACTGGCTCACCTCGTAGCACAAGAGCAGTGACACATCAGATTACCAACCGGGCTAGCCACCAATATCCATAATGCCGTAGTGCTTTTTAAGGGCTTCGATCTGCTCCGCATGCTCTCGAAGAAAGCTGTTGAATTTCAGCAGAAGATCATTGTATTTGAACGTGGACATGCGATGTTCAGCAAGATCATAAGGCAACGAGGGATCAAAAGTGAGGCTTCCTGGCCAATCTGCCTGATGTTTCAGGGCAAACATTGCCGGGTTAATCGTTACATAGGCGGCATCAATACGTCCAAAGGAAACCATTTGCAACAGGCTCAGCATTTCCTTAACTTCAACGAGTTCGATTTGACCTGTTTCAATCTGGTCACTGTAGGCTGGCAAAGTGTAACCACTCATCGTGCCCAGTTGTTTTAATTTTTCGATGCCTTGGTATTTGCGCTCCGGCTTGACCATCACGCCATCAACCACTTTCACTAACGGGTCACTGTAGTGAATCGCTTTTTTGTCTTTCAAATCGGGTATCCAGTCAGGATTATCCGGATACAACAAGTCCAGCTCACCGTTCAGATACGCATCGTGCAAACGCTTGATGGGTAGCGGAACAAACTCGAACTCAAACTCCGAATGCTGCGCAAACAAACTGAAAATGTCTTTAACAAACCCGGAAAACACGCCCGCTTCTGTCGTGTAAAAGGGTTGATAATCTACATTCTCAACCCCGATTGTATAGCGTTGTTTTGCATGCGTTGCAGCGCAAAGGAGCAAGCATAGCAGACTGATCTGAATACCCCGCGCCACAAGTTCTGACAAGCGCATTCTCAGCCCATTTACACTTAACCATTCCATAGTCATGTTCCAAACCACCCGATCCAAACTGTTACACCCTGGGGCACACCCAAAATATTGCGGAAGTTAAATGCACAATAACCGGCACGTACTTCGCCTGAGGATTCTTCACAGACTAGTCTATAAAATCGATTATGACTATTATTTCATCATATCTGCATCAAACTCAGTTGCCACAGGGCTGCAGGCTCTTGTAGTATTGCCCGTCTATTCGAATGCACACGATGAACAGCAGATAATGATCGGTAACCTCACCAACCTACAGCGTTACGCACTGGTAGCTCTCCTGCTGCTTTGCGTCGGCCTGCTTCAACAGCACAGCCTGGACGCCGGACAGGATGAAGATCACGGCGCTGAGTGTTCAGTCTGTGTTTCAGGAAATCATACCGCAGCACTGCCCAGCCCGTTTGCCGTTCCCAATATCATACCGGCACCGGTGCAGTGGCGGTCTTTCTCCGCTGAAGCGTTACTGCGCTCCAGCACTCGCCATTTTGACTCCCGCGCGCCACCTGTCGCTTGAATTCTGGCCTTTTCACCAAAATTCAATTTAAGGAGTTATTATGTCCCGTTTCAAAACAGTACCAGCCGGGTTGCTGGCCGGTTCGCTATGCCTGTTTTCCAGTGCCTACAGTCTTGGCAATGAAACAACACACCGCCAACATGGTGCCCATGTCCATGGCACCGCAACACTGAATATCGCTCAGGAAGGACAACGTCTGGATCTTATTTTTGAATCCCCAGCGGCAAACTTACTGGGCTTTGAGCATGCACCGGAAAACAAGCAGCAAAAGGAAGCACTCGCAGAGGCCGTAACGCAGCTCAAGCAGGGTGCCACCCTGTTTACGCCCAACCCCGAAGCAGAGTGCACACTCAAATCAGCAGATCTCGACAGTAGCTTGATCCATCATAACGAACACGCAGAAGAACATGACGATCACGACGAGGAACATGATGAGCACGTAGCTGGCGGGCATCACGAAGAGCATGGACATCACGAAGAGCATGGACATGACGAAGCGCACGAATCACATTCTGAAATGCTTGCCACCTATCAGTTTCACTGCGCTTCTCCCGAGAAATTGAAAACCATTTCTGTAAATCTGTTCAAATCTTTCAGTGGCACAGAAAAAATCACCGGGCAATTGATCACTGCACAACAACAGCGAGCACTTGAACTGGATGCACACGGGCCCATCATCACGTTTAAGTGAATAGCGTTCGTACCCTGCCCCTGATGTTGTCACTGATCGCATCAGGGTTAGGAAACAGATTGTCAGTGTTAATAAACAATGTGACAGCATAGGACCCCGTGAACAGACTATGATCATTGAATTAGAAAACGTTCATTTTCACTGGCCCAAAGCGCCGGAGAACACGATCCAGATTGACCATTTTGCCATGCAGGAAGGCGAATCTGTATTCCTCAAGGGCCCGAGCGGTTCCGGAAAATCAACGCTGCTGAGCCTGATAACCGGGGTCAATTCGCCTCAAAAAGGACAAATCAAACTACTCAATCGCAATATTGCCGCATTAAGCGCCAGTAAGCGCGATCAGTTTCGTGCCGATCATATTGGCTATATCTTTCAAATGTTCAATCTGCTGCCTTACTTGAACGTGTTGGAAAATGTATCTCTGGCCTGCCAATTTTCCAGTCGACGCCGAGCCAAAGCGCTGGCGAACTCCAAAAGCCTTCCGGAGGAAGCCCGTCGTTTGCTGGCCCATTTGAAAATACCTGACTCACTACACGGACGCCCAGTCACTGAACTCAGTACCGGACAACAACAACGGGTCGCCGTAGCACGGGCTTTGATCGGACAACCGGAACTCATTATCGCTGACGAGCCAACCTCTGCACTGGATGCCGACAGCCGTTCAGCGTTTATCGATTTACTCTTTGCTGAATGCCAACAAGAACAGGGCACATTGCTATTTGTCAGCCATGATCAAGGGCTCAGCACCCATTTTGACCGACATGTGGAACTTTCCGAAATCAATCAGGTGGCAAAGCCCGCTCACTCAGAGGGAGGTTTTCACTGATGTCCATACTGATGCTCGCGGGAAAAAGTCTGGGAAACCGAAAAGCCACAGTAATACTCACAGTGTCTGCTATCGCGGTGAGCGTGGCTCTGCTCCTTGCAGTTGAACGAACCCGAACCCAGGCAAAAGCCCATTTTGCCAATACCATCTCCGGGACCGATATGATTGTGGGTGCCCGGACAGGACCGGTACAACTCTTGTTGTATTCCGTTTTCCATATCGGCAATGCGACGAACAATATTTCCTGGGAAAGCTATCAGGAAATTGCCACTCATCGGGCTGTTAAATGGTCTGTCCCCTTATCATTGGGGGATTCTCACAAAGGATTCCGGGTACTGGGTACCGAGACTTCGTTTTTTGACTACTACCATTATGGCCAAAACCAAGCACTGCAATACCGGGATGGCCACCCCTTCAATGCTGTTTTTGATGCCGTAATCGGGGCAGAAGTCGCCGCAAAATTAGGCTATGAAATCGGTGATAAAATCATTTTGGCCCACGGAGCCGCCAGTACCTCTTTTGCTCAACACAGCGATTATCCCTTTACAATTACCGGTATTTTAAAACCGACGTCAACACCGGTGGACCGAACCGTTCTGGTCAGTTTGGCAGGAATTGAGGCAATCCATCAAAGCAACGCGGCCAAGCAGGCAGGTGAACCCCTTGATCCTGAAGTCATTACGGCGGCTTTAGTCGGCTTGAAATCCAAGATCCAACTGTTTCAGCTACAACGCTTTATCAATGAGTATTCTGAGGAGCCCTTACTGGGCATTGCACCGGGCGTCACACTCTACGAACTTTGGAATTTAATGGGCGTCGCGGAACAAGCGCTCATTACGATAACCTGGTTTGTGGTTGCAACGGGCTTGATCGGTATGCTGGCAATGATTATTGCGAGCCTCAACGAGCGACGGCGGGAGATGGCCATACTCAGAGCCATCGGAGCGCGTCCCATACATATCTTTTTGTTGCTCGTGTGCGAATCCGGCTTGCTGGCCTTGCTCGGCGCCGTGTTAGGTGTAATTTTGTTGTACCTGTCTCTGTTTTTAGCACAACCCTATTTGCTGGACCAGTTCGGATTGATGATTCACATCAGCCCGTTAACCCTTCATGAATGGCAGTTGCTTGCTGCTGTAATTACTGCCGGTCTGCTGGTCGGGATTATTCCGTCTATCAGGGCGTTCCGTATGTCATTGGCAGATGGCATGACGATTCGAATATAGGAGGCTTGTATGCCGCAATATGCAAAATTTACTCATATTATTACTGCAATGGGCGCACTCAAAACAAGCCTGATTGCAGGCCTGTTTTTCATCTCGATTATGCCGCTCTCCGTCTGGTCAGCGGAGGCCAAGACCATCTCCTGGGAAGATTTGATTCCTGAAAATGCCCCACAACTCGCCGCGCCCCCCAGCATCACCCATGATAGCCCTGTGACAGTTCCGCCAGCTCAATCAGAGCAGATCGATGTCCGCCCGGAACTAAATGGCAAAGCGATCAAACTTCCCGGTTTTATTGTTCCTTTGGAGGGCGATGAAAATCGGGTGACGGAATTCTTGCTGGTCCCCTATTTTGGGGCCTGCATCCATGTTCCACCGCCGCCGGCCAATCAAATCGTACACGTAAAATATCCGAAAGGTGTTCCCGGTGAACTACTCTACAGCCCGGTTTGGATCGAAGGCCCGCTGTCGACCAGCACGGTTGCCACCGAGCTGGCAACATCGGGGTACAGCATGGCTGCTGTCGAGGTCACCGAATATACGGAATAGCGCTTATCAGATAGAACTCGAATAGCCCGGGCTCAATTAGCACTGAAAAAACTTCGTTTCAGTGCTAATTCCAAGCCACGAATTTCAGCCAACCCTTTTAAGCGGCCAATTGCCGAATAACCAGGGTTGGTTTTCTTGTGCAAATCATCGAGAATCTGGTGCCCATGGTCGGGACGCATGGCAATAAGGTCTTCCCGTCCGGCTAACTCACGGCGATGCTCCTCTCGCAGAATTTCCATTACGATGCCAACCATATCGACATCACCGGTCAGGTGAGCCGCTTCGTGGAAACTCAAAGGATTAGGTTCACGCTGGGTGGAGCGCAAATGGGTAAAATAGATGCGATCGGCAAAGCGTTTGACCATGAATAACAAATCGTTATCCGAGCGAACCCCATAAGACCCGGTGCAGAATGTCAGCCCGTTATTTAACTGTGGCACAGCCTGTGTCAACCATTCTATATCTTCCAGTGTTGAGACGATTCTGGGCAAGCCAAATAACGGGCGCGGTGGATCATCAGGGTGAATGGCTAACCGGATTCCTTTGGCTTCGCAAATTGGCATCAGTGCCTTCAGAAAATGCAATAGATGATCTCGCAGACGCTTCTTGTCAATATCTGCATATCGGGCCAGCTGGTGTCGAAAATCCTCCAGGGTGTAGTGCTCTTCTGCCCCGGGCAATCCAGCGATAATGGTTTGAGTTAATCGATCCCGCTGTTCCTGGTTAGAGTGCTGTAAGTATTGACGGGCTCGAAGTTGCTCTTCTTCCGGGTATTCATCCGCCGCACCTGGCCGTTGCAAGATAAACAAATCAAAAGCCGCAAATGCATCCTGATCAAAGCGCAGGGCTTTTGAACCATCAGGTAACTCATAATCGAGATCGGTTCGGGTCCAGTCCAGTACCGGCATAAAGTTGTAGCACACCGTATGAATGCCACAACGAGACAAATTAATCAGAGTTTGCTGGTAATTTGCAATCCAGCGCTCAACTTGTCCGCTGCGGGTTTTAATCTCCTCGTGTACAGGAACACTTTCAACCACATTCCAGCGCAGTCCCTTTGCTTCAATCTGCGCTTTACGGGCCTGTATTTCGGCTTCCGGCCACACCTCACCATTGGCAATATGATGCAGTGCGGTCACCACCGCAGTGGCTCCAGCCTGTCGAATATCGTTCAATGAGACCGGATCTTCCGGACCATACCAGCGCCAGCTCTGCTCCATAATAAATCGTTCCTCAAGCGAATGTTTAACCGCCGGATATCCGGTCGTTTGTCATCTATCTTTCACGTCACAGATGTAGCTTTGATGACAATGCCACACTGATACAATTTTTGGATGCACAGCCTTTGAGAACGCTGAAGAACTGGACCACAGTAGAACAACAACCCCACCAGGTTACCCTAGTCTGCGAGGACGGCAGCCGTTTTCATATTTTTGTGCTGGAGGAAACCCTGTTTCGGGTGCTTCTGGAACCGGAATCCGGTTTGCAGCTTCCGAAAACCTGGAGCATCGCCCCGGTCTCGGACGATTCACCCTGCCCGGTCGCCGATACCCCGTTGCAGGGACGACCACGTAACGGATCGGCAGCGCTTGCGGGATTCAGCCTGCCTGAATTCACAGTGCAAGACTCAGGAGAACAACTGATCATCAGTACCTCCAGACTTCGCGTCACGATCAGTCGCCCCCTGCAATTGCAATGGGCCAGCTGTAACGAAGCCAACCCCGTTGAATGGCACATCATCGCGGAAGATCGCCCCACTGGTGCCTATGCGCGCAGTTCCCGCACCGGTGGAATCGCCCATTTTATGCGCTGCCAACAGCACGCTGTGGATCACCAATCCCATAAAATTCCGGGTAGAGAGTATTATTTTGGCCTGGGAGAAAAGGCAGGTGAGACCAATCGTTACGGTCGTCGATTCGAGATGCGTAATCTCGATGCAATGGGCTACGATGCAGAACGAACCGATCCACTGTACAAGCATATCCCGTTTTATATTACCCATCTTCGCCGCAATGCCTTAACCGCAAGTTATGGCTTGTTTTACGACAATCTGTCTACGTGCTGGTTCGACCTGGGCAACGAAATCGATAATTACCACGCCCCCTACCGCAGCTACCGGGCGGAAGCGGGTGACCTGGACTACTACTTTATACTGGGGCCCAGTGTCGCGAACGTGACCGAGCAATTCAACCGGCTCACCGGCGGCACCCATATTCCGCCCAAATGGAGCCTGGGATACAGCGCGTCCAGCATGTACTACACCGATGCGGAAAATACCCAAGCCCTGCTGGGTGAGTTTTTAGCACAATGCGACCGGCACCAGATCCCCTGCGATTCATTCCAGCTGTCATCAGGCTATACATCTATCGGGAACAAGCGCTATGTATTCCACTGGAATCAGCAAAAAGTACCGGATATCCAGAGCCTCTGCCGGCAATTTGAAGCACAGGGCATTAAACTCATTGCCAATATCAAGCCCTGTCTGCTTCAGGATCATCCTGAGTACAGGTCACTGCAACAGGACCGGCTGTTCATTGAAACCAGCGAGGGTGTCCCGGAGCGCTCCGTCTTCTGGGACGATGAAGGCTCTCATCTCGATTTTACCCATCCACCATCACTGAACTGGTGGCAAAACAAGGTCAAATCGAGCTTGCTGGAAAATGGAATTGCAGCGACCTGGAATGACAATAACGAATTTGAAATCTGGGATGATCGCGCTTACTGTCGCGGTTTTGGTGAAACCATAGACATTCGCTTGATGCGCCCTGTACTCGCACTGTTGATGATGCGGGCATCCTTTTCGGCACAGCGCGAGTTCAGCAATGGGGAACGACCGTTTCTCATCTCTCGCTCGGGTTGTGCCGGGATGGGGCGTTACGTACAGACCTGGACCGGAGATAACAAGACCTGCTGGAATAGTCTGAAATACAATATCAAAATGGGCATCGGTCTCAGCCTGAGCGGCGTGTACAATTTCGGCCATGATATCGGCGGTTTTGCCGGGCCCCGGCCCGATCCGGAATTGTTTGTGCGCTGGGTTCAGAATGGAGCACTGCACCCACGCTGCACCATTCACTCCTGGAATAGTGATGGCAGTGTAAATGAACCCTGGATGTATCCAGAAGTACTCTCTGAAGTCCGTGAGGCGCTGCACCTGCGCTATCACTTATTACCGTTGCTGGGCCATCTGTTGTGGCAAGCACATCGCGACGCCCGCCCGATTATCACCCCCACGTTCTATCACTTTGAATCGGATCCACTGACATTGACCGAAAATGATGATTTTATGGTCGGTGACGCACTCCTCGTCGCCTCTGTCGTCACCGCCAACAGCACGGAGAGACAAGTCTATCTCCCTGCAAATCAGAATACATGGGATACAACAGGTGGCTGGTATGATTTTTATGATCACAGCTGGTATAAAGGTGAACAGGACATTACCCTGCCTGCGCCGTTAAATCGTTTGCCACTCCTGGCAAGAGCGGGTTCGATTATCCCGACCCGCAATACTGCGGGCGTTCGAAATACTCTGCATGACGGCCACAGACGCTGGCAAATTTTTCCCTTCAAGCTAGCCGGTAAACGCGACTGTCTGCTCTATGATGAAGACAAAAACGCCGAGTGCAAACAGTTCAAGATCAATCTCGAGTGCAGTCCGGAGCATATAAAGCTGGATATTGCGACCCATCAAACCGGTGCTACCGAGTACGAGTATCTGGAACTGGTGCTACCAAAAGGCGAGCAGCGCCCCTTAATCGTAAATGGGCAACCTACCGGTCCGATGGCGCGCATCAGGGTAGAGGCACTTGTAAAACGCACAACCTGAGCGCAGGGGTTAACGCCATTTCACCGACTGTCATAGATTGGTCATCTTCGGCACCAATAATGATCAGATCAGGATGTATAGATCATGTCATAACCGTGGCGAACAAGACGGATGCTTACCCAAAATCAGGAACACAAGGCGGCAGAGCTATCAGCTCCCCCCTATGATCGCAGCGCATTAAAGCCTTACCTGTTACATATCGGCTTCGGAAATTTTTTTCGCGCCCACACCGCTTTTATTACTGATCAATTGGCCAGGACGGGCGAAAGTCATTGGGGAATCACCATTGTCAATCTGTTCAAGGCTGACGGGATCCGGCAATTGCGACAACAAAATCACTTATACTCAGTGACACAGGTTGAAGCCAAAGCAAAGCAGGAATGGATAATCGGATCTGTAATCGCATCACTGCACCCGGTGATCGATGGCTTACCCGCCATTATGGCCGCACTCAGCGCCCCTGAACTTAAAGTAATAAGCCTTACCATAACCGAAAAAGGTTACGGCCTGTCCCCGGCTACGGGTGAGCTCGATCTCACCCACCCCCTGATTGTGGCAGACCTTAAATCCCCTGAAACACCACACTCTGCAATCGGTGTTCTGGTCGAGGGATTGAGACAGCGTTATGCAGCCTGCGGGACGCCGGTGACCATTCTGAGTTGCGATAATCTCGCCCATAACGGGGATTTGACCCGAAATGCAGTTGTCGCATTCGCGGCACAACGATGTGTTGAACTCGCCCACTGGATTGAAAACAACTGTACTTTTCCCAATACCATGGTGGACCGCATGGTACCCAAGCTGAGCGCTGAAATACGGGCCAGCCTGAACCCGGAAACATTGGCAGTGGATCAACTCGCTACGGCCTGTGAGCCCTATTGCCAGTGGGTGATCGAAGACCGGTTTGTAAATGGCAAGCCGGAATGGAATCGCGTCGGGGTAAACTTTGTCGATAGTATCGCCCCCTACGAAATGATGAAACTACGCCTGCTCAACGCCAGCCATTCATTTTTGGCCTACCTGGGACTTTTGGCCGGTTACAAAACCATCTCGGAAACAATGGGTGATCAGAGTTTCCGTCGCGCGGTGATCCGACTGATGCTGGACGAACAGGCCCCGACCCTTAAACTGCCGCCGGAAATCAGCTTGAACGATTATATCAACAGTATCGTGAACCGCTTTGAAACCCCCTTGTTACATCATCGCACACAACAAATTGCGATTGATGGCAGCCAGAAACTGCAACAACGTATCATCCCGTCAATCCAGTATCATTTTGACAAGGGCACCGACTACACCTTGCTGATATTGACCGTAGCCGCCTGGATGCGTTACGCCAGTGGCATCTCAGAGCGCGGTGGCATACTTGAGGTGCAGGATCCGTTGGCAAACGAATTGAAACGCATCTATATTCAACATGGACTACGGGATCAAGTGGTGGACGAAATTCTGAAAATCCCGAACTTATTCCCAGTCACTCTGGCGAATCATCCCGAATTTAAAGCAACACTGCGCAACAGCTTTAACAGATTACTGAAGTCCGGCGCCCAAAAAACCGTGGAACAGTTGGTAACCTGCAATGACGCCCTTTCTTAGCGAGAATTTTTTACTGCAGAGCGAGCCCGCTCGTGAGCTCTTTCATCTGCACGCCAAACCCCAGCCAGTTTTCGACTTCCATAACCACCTGAGCCCCTACGAAATCGCGAATAACATCGCGTACGCTAATATGACAGAAGTGTGGCTCAGTTCTGATCACTACAAGTGGCGAGCGATGCGCACGGCAGGTGTGCC
The DNA here is from genome assembly GCF_002162375.1 of Oleiphilus messinensis. GTDB lineage: Bacteria > Pseudomonadota > Gammaproteobacteria > Pseudomonadales > Oleiphilaceae > Oleiphilus > Oleiphilus messinensis. The sequence goes on from NZ_CP021425.1 coordinate 6,212,679, forward strand.
GGAGCATTTGATTACCGGTAACGCAACAGATTGGGAAAAGTTCCGGGCCTGGGTACACACGCTGCCCCTGTGTCTGGGAAACCCGTTGTACCATTGGAGTCACATGGAGTTGCACAACCTGTTTGGCCTATCCGGTAAACGGCTGACTTCCGACAACGCCGAAGCAATCTGGCACCATTGCAATACCCGGCTCGCAGAACCGGGCTTCGGTGCCCGCAGTCTGCTGCAACAACAGAACGTTACAGCAATTGCCACAACTGACGATCCCACGGACTCGCTTGCCTATCATAAGCAGCTTGCCCGGGAAGATATGTTAGAACGTGCTCCGCAACCACCACACGATCCTGGAGCCCCCCGCACACCCCATTTGACCATGTATCCAACCTGGCGTCCGGACAAGGTATTGAAGCTCGATCAACCCGGATTTCCAGAATATCTGCAACATCTTGCTACGGTCTCGGATATCGATATTCGCACCTTTTCTGACTTGTTGAACGCATTAACACGACGTCTGGAGCATTTTCAGCACCATGGTTGCCTGAGCGCAGATCATGGCTTTGACCGGTTCCTGTTCCAACCCGGAGCCTCTGAAGCCGAATTAAATCGCATACTGGAGCTCGGCCGTAAACAACAACGTCTGACACTTCATGAACTGGGGCAGTTCCAAACCGAATTAATGCTCTGGCTGGGGCAAGAATACGCCCGACGGGGCTGGGTCATGCAGTTACACATCGGGGCCATGCGCAACAATAATCAACGACTTTTTCAGCGACTGGGTACCGATGTTGGCGCAGATTCCATGCATGATGAACCCTACGCTCGCCCCCTTTCTCGTTTTCTGAACCAGCTGGATCTGCAGGAAGCATTGCCCAAAACCATTTTATACTGCCTCAATCCCGGTGCGAATGAAATGCTGGCAACCATGGCCGGCAACTTTCAAGGCGACGGGATTCCGGGCAAAATTCAATTTGGCGCGGCCTGGTGGTTTAATGATCAGAAGGATGGCATGATCCGGCAACTCACCCAGCTTGCCAGTATGAGTTTACTGAGCCAGTCTGTCGGGATGTTGACCGACTCCAGAAGTGTGCTGTCATTCGTACGACATGAGTATTTCCGGCGACTGCTGTGCAACATGGTAGGACAATGGATTGAGGATGGAGAAGCCCCCAATGACCTGCCAGCCCTGGGTCAGATTATCGAGCGAATCTGTTATCAGAATGCGGTAGATTATTTCACCCCCCGATCCCAGTGACCCACCGAACGGATTTTTGAACCATTATGCACTCTGCTCTGACCGCGAATACCACAACGCCAGGAAACCCGTCATCCATCCGAATCGGCTTAATCGGGGAATGCATGATCGAGCTACGGGGCCAACTCTTCGGCAAAATGGACCAGTATTATGGCGGCGATACCCTCAATACCGCCACGTATCTGAGCCGTTTGCAACGTGAACATACCGCTCCGGATACCCGAATTGAAGTTTCCTATATTACTGCCATGGGACAGGACAAGCTGAGCCAGACGATGATTGAGCACTGGCAGGCGGATGGTATCAATACGGATTTGGTGTTGATTGATCCCAAGCGCCACCCCGGGCTCTATATGATTCAACTGGATGAATCAGGAGAACGTCATTTCACTTACTGGCGCTCAGATTCAGCGGCTCGACATTTACTCTCACATGCTGATTTCAGCCGTGTGGAACAACGTTTAGGGTCCTTTGACTGGCTTTTTTTAAGTGGGATCAGCTATGCCATTCTCCCGGCAAATCAGGCAAATTACCTCCTGAATCGAATACGAAAACAAAGAAACAAAGGGCAGCGCATTGCGTTCGATAGTAACTATCGCCCTGCCATGTGGGGCAATTTGAACCGATTGGAACTGCCTGCTTCCGCCAATGGTATTGCCATGAATACCGGACTGGAATGGGCGCGTCAGCTCTATGAACAACAATATCGCATCACCGATCTCATCTTTGTCACCTTCGACGATGAACAGCAACTCTGGGGCGATACCCATCCGGAGCAGACCATTTCCCGCCTTCATGATGCCGGTATTCCTGAAATCGTAGTAAAAGTGGGCGAAAAAGGATGCCTTTACAGCCATATTGAGAGCACATCCGCCATACATTCCTACCCGGCAAAAGAGGTTCCTCAGATTGTTGATACCACGGCCGCAGGCGATGCTTTCAACGGTGGCTTCCTGCATGCCTACTTGAATCAACAGCCCATTCCGAGCTGTTGCGAACAAGCCAATCTGATTGCCAGTCGGGTGATTCAGCACCGGGGCGCAATTATTCCGCCTCCCAAAGCGTAGCCGCATCCTGAATTCTCAATACATGGGAGCGGATATAAACCGGTGATAGTCGATCATGATTGAACATATCTTTCTCGATTGTATACGTCGGTGTCGGTACTCTGACAAAGCTGACTTCAATCGGATTCGTATCCTGCCCCACGACGGTTTCAAGCCCATAGGACCAGCGTTCCACCATTCTCGCCTGGAAGAACCAAGGTTTCATCGCTTTTCTCGGGGATAACGGAATCGTAATCGCAACACCGACGCCTTTGTAATCGGACTTTTTAAAATAAAGCGAGAACGTCGTATCACCAAAGTGATGCAGGGTTTCCAACAGATAACCCCGGTCTTCGTCGAGATACGTCCCGTAAGACACCTGGACAGCCGAGTCTAGCGAGGGAAAGTAATAGCGATACTGCCCGACATAGGACTGTCTTTTTTTATAGACTCGATCATCATCATTGTATAGCTCTGTCCAGCGGAGTCGAACCCGCTGATGCCCCTCATCGAAATTCCAGACTGAGTCACTGACCCACCCCAACGTATCAAACAGGAATTTACCGGCACTGAGTGTCGAATAAATGTTGGGATTGATTTTGAAGGTTTGATTGAAATACAGATTTCTGAGCCCGGCCCGCATTTTCTGGTTCTTGAATCGGCCATTGCGAAAATCGTTCGTATGATAAATCGGCGTATTCCAAATGGCAGTCAATTCATTGCCTTTCCAGATCGGCACGCCCAAATAAGTTCGTATCCCCATGGTAGAATCATTCACGCCATACTCAGTGGCGGTGTAGCCGCTAATAATCGGTTCAAAAATGACACGCGGCGTCCAGAACACATCACTGTCGGTACTCAAGTTAACCCAGGTGATGTTACGCTGAGCAGCAAATGCAGCAGACTCATCAATGTAAGCCACCTCCATGGTTCGTTCAAACTCGGAAACCGCTGCACAACGCTCATTCAAGCGAATGCACTCTGGTGCAATCAGGGCCTGTATACGCTTCAGGGGTGCCGTGACTTGGATAATCGGAATATCCAGATTCTTTAACACCACCGAGAGCGAATCAAGCTCAATACCACTTGATGCCACGGCCGCGAAAACAACACCAAACACGTCAATTTCATTATTGTTTAAGACATTGTTTTCAAGTACCACATAGAGGCTATTCGCGTTAAACCCGACTTCAACCCCCTCAAATCCGTATTCGATTAATACCAGACCCAACTGCTTAGTGCGCAAACGCAACACTGCGGCAGAGCCATCTTCCATAGGGGGTACGCTCTGACCAATGTTTGTTGGATCAAACAGATCATTCATTTTCATTTTGTCTTGGGAATCAGGACGACCAAATGTCTCTGGAGCAATCGACTGCTCGGTTTGCACAATAGCAGACGGCTCTGATGCTTTTTGCTTCGGTTGATCTATCTCTGCGTTGTCCTGACCGGAATTTTGATCATGCCTTTCGGATTGCGTGTTTTCGAGCCCCAAATGCGCCATTGCGCTATCACGGATGTTCTCAAAAGGATCTTCACGACTGATACGTTGTTTAGTCAACGGAATCGATAAGGAAATACCAAAAAAGTTCTTGTCACGAATTTTGGGAGCATCCGTCAACAGCTGGACTTTTAATCCGATATCGATGGGGAAATTTCCAAGTGTAACCGGCAACTGCAACTGACCGCCCACATTTGAATCTGCGCCATCGTATTCAGCCATTAAACGTAACCAGTCCAATGGCATCCATTCTATACCACCGAAAACGCCATCCATTCGGCCAACATGGCTTTCACTTTTGCCAATTCCGGCACTGAATCGAAAATCAGAAATGGTTTTACTGGCGACAACAAATTTCGCGTCGAAGTAATTCGAAGCGCCTCCCAGGTCTTGAATCCCGGCCGCTAAATCGAACCAGTCTTCCGGAATGAAAGGGGCGTGTACTTTGATATTTGCAGACAAATCTCGAGTCTCACCGGCATTTTCCGGGAGAAAACTGTTGTCATGGGTATTGGTTGCAGCAATGCGTCCCGTCAGTTCGAAATGCGGAAAGAAACCAATTCCCAAAATATAATTATCCGCATACGCATATTGGTCCCGACCTCTTTCTGCCAGTTGATCCGAAAACATAAAAGTAGCCGAACCATATTCCATCACGCCCCCATGGGGGGTATTCAACAAACCGGAAAAACCTTGAAACGAAAGTGTATTTTCTTCAGCTCGCGTGATTTGAGCAAAAAGCACACAAAACCAGAGGATAACAACAAAAAACCTAGAAACTCGCAAACGATCAATCCCGTAAAATAGTATCCATTATTACAACGTCAAATATCACATCGAGGCAGCCTGATGCCGGAATGGGCTAGGTGATTGACGTTTCTTCTTTAGCCTCTGCACTTAACGATAGCACTTAATCAGACGATGTCCCATAAGCATAGGCTAACGGGTCAATAAACCGGTATAGACTTCAGTATGAGAGCGGCCACGGCCTACTAAGTACCCGTCAAGAAACGCCTTAAAATTATCCTGCTGCTCGACCGAATAATCGATACACCATTGTAAAAAATGATGCAGTAGACGGGGTCCAGCAGAACTGCCAGACCCCTGAAGTAAGAAGTGATAGATAAGAGGGGATCGATAAGAGCTGAAATGCAGCTTAGCGCAAACGCTTGGATTTGCGATAGGCTACAAACAACAATCCTCCTGCAAACAAGGTCCATGTAGACGGTTCGGGAAGAGAAATGAAAATATCACTGCCCAAAGTCAGATCGTCCAGGCCAAAATACAAACTCTGATCAGTGGTCGCGCCACCATTCGCAAGGCCAAAATGAATGGACTCAATCTTTAACAAGGATGTGATCCCGAAAAACTGGAAATCGAAACCACTGGTTTCCGGTAAAGCATAATCCTGCGTGCTGCCATCACCGAATGTGACCCAGGCGTGGAAGAATTCAGAAGAATTACCAAAAATAGGCCGTTCCGTCAGAAAATCAAAGCCAACACCGTACACCCCGTTTCCAGTAACCAAACGAGATCCGGTGAAATCCAGCAAAAAGCTGCCATTACAGCCAGAACAGTAATATTGATCACCAGACTGCGTCACCATATTCAGATTATTAAAGCCTGTGGACTGATAACTCGTTTCGCCAAAAACAGCAGACATCCCGGCATCAGTAAGGTTGGTTGTGTACGCGGAATTTTCGAAGTCATCCGTAAGCTGAGTAACCAGCTCATTCTCGAACAACGCCCGGTCTGAATAGATCACGGCACCGTTTGAAATAGTGCTCAGGCCCAGTAATGTCATCAGCAAAATACCGCGATGAATAAATTTTTGTAGCATAGCAAGCCCCCTAAACACGATCATTCTTGTCATTGTGACTGCCCATGCTAAATCTGATCCCCTCCATTGGTACAGATCAAAACTGACGTGGAAAAGCGATAATGAGATAGCCGTCACAATTTTATCTAATTAGTACGTAAATCCACCAACTTCAAAAGCCATCCTCTTTTGAGCTTATTCGTCAATTTTTGAGTTTTACCGAGCTATAATTGACTAAATATTAATCTATCAGTAATCACGCTGACAGAGGTTGACCTTGAGCATTTCAGTTCCCGGGTACCAGATTCTAGAGCGGCTTTCCGAAACTCGAAATACACGAGTCTACCGGGGATATCGAGATGCCGACCAGTTACCGGTTATTCTGCACACAACCGGAGCTGAATTTGCATCCATTCAGCAATATGCAAAACTTGCTTTCTCCCACGTGGTTTTAACCCAGTTTGAACACCCCAATATCACCCGCATTGTGGACTGGATAGATGATCAATACCATCCCTGTCTGGTCATGGAGGATATTGGCGGGATTGACCTCAACCAATATGTGCAACAGTTCGATGGATGAAAGTTCGTAATACTTTTAGCCTTTCATGAAAAAAGCTTATTTATAAACTTAGGATTTGTTAGATTTATGCAATGATGAACTTCTTAAAATCATTGTCATAAAAACCAAATCAAAGGAAGTATTTTTAATGAACGAAAAAATATCTTATTTCTACTTGGAGTTATATTTCTAGGGGTTCCGTACTTGGTACTATTCATGTCCTTCGATATGCCAGTTGTGGGGTGTGTCTCATTTGTCGTTCTCGCCTATTTAGTAAGTTGGAAATGGCGCAAGAAAGAGAAATATTGCGGTATTTGTCATCAAGAACTTCAAAGAACCACCTACATCTACAAAGACTCTAAAAAGAAACTGAAGATATGTGCAGTTTGTAATGGTGAGCTGAGAAAACAGATTAGTCGAAGAGCCGTTAATACATTATAAAATTTCATTTTCTATTTTAGTGACTCTAACTACCAGTGCGCCAATAAATTATTCAACAGCTTTCAGCGGTTACATACCGATAAGGAGTTTGAAGGTACCGGTATTGGCCTGGCAACCGTTAGGAGAGTACTTGAAAAACATGGCGGAACGATCTGGGCGTATTCAGAGCGGGAAAAAGGGGCTACTTTTTATTTTACGCTACCCACAGCGGCACCCGCTGTTGGCGTCTAAACTCATTATCTGAAAATACACATCCAATCAAACTGCCCGCAACAAGGAGAACCGAAAAATGCTTCGCCTGTTTTTCGTTATTATGTCTATTTTTCTCAGCAGCTGTGCCGGTCTCATGCCATCCGCTTCACCCGAGGATGTCGCGAAAATCAAATCCCTCGCAAACCAATACCAGACCGGACAACCGCGTCAATTAAGTGCATCAGACGCAAATCGAGTCCCCCTGCAACGAGGTCAGTGGGTTGCCTCACTCACTACATCAAAAAGCGACCCGAATGATATCAGCCTGCAAATTCAAAAAGTGGTCAGTATCCAGGGAACAACCGTGGTTATCGAATCGGAAACCTACGCCTCCACCAATGACGCAAAACGCCAGGTTATTCAGCAGGAGTTTCACAATTTCCCGGTTCAGGCAAAAACCGCCTATACCAAGGATGAAGCTGCCAGTCTGGTAAGTAATATGTCCTTCGGCAGTATGAAAATGATGGATGAAAACGGCCGTGTTACGACCCTCCCAAACCTGCCGATGGGAATCGGACAAATGGGCGCAGCCCTAGTGCGTACCAACATCAGCAGCGGTGAAATTACCAAAACCGCGTGCCAGAGTGCCTATTTCAGCTCATCCTCCTGCTATGTTATGCCGTTTAATACCAGCGTGATGTTTATGAGCATATCCGGTACCAGTTACGGCCACGGAGCAATACCTATCGCAGGGTACCTCATGACCGAGACGGACCAACACAAAATTGAAGTAATTGGCTATGGCATGAGTGGTGCAAAAGTGATTATCAACCAATAAAATACAGTTGGTACCCCATTGTTTTTGTTAACATTATCAGCCAATTGAATACCAAAAATCAGCGTACCTCAACACACATCTAAGAGTTTTTAAACCTCGCAAACGTAATGTGTCGAGGTACTCGCTGAGTCGCAAACCTTACATTGAATACATAACACATATATTGATAGGCATAACGATATATATTCCCTGCGCAAACTGATAATGAGTCACGTTTTTCAACGACTGTTTATTTGGCGAACGATTGTTTCTAAACTAAGCTTCACGCGATCCTTTTAATTAATATAGAAATAAAAAAAGCAGTTTAAGGCATCGTTAAATGACAAAAACCATTAAGCGTAAATTTATTTTTACCAGTGCATTTGTGTTCCTTTCAATCACCACCATCCTGTTTCTAAACCACTTCGCATCTCAGAAAATAAAGCTTTTCAAAAACGTTGAGCTCAATGTCAGTCAGATCCAAAGTGCAATGTTAATGCAACGGCGCAATGAGAAAGACTTCATCATCCGGCTTGATCTCAAATACCAGGAAAAGTTCGATAACAATTTCGAAATACTTACCAAGCGCGTAACAACGCTCATGACTCTGGCAGCCGAAGCAGACTTGAACAGCGAGTTGGTCGACTCGATGCAGAATGCGTTTAACAACTACAAGGCGAGTTTCCACAAGTTTGTAGAAACCCATAAGCAGCTTGGCTTACATAAAACCGATGGGCTTTATGGTGCTTTAAGGGCCGCAGTACACCGAGCAGAACAAGAAATCCTGTCATTGGAGGATTCCACTCTGCGGGCTCAAATGCTGCAACTGCGACGAAACGAAAAAGATTTCATGCTCAGGGATGATCCAAAGTATTTAGTGAAATTTCAGAACAACATTGAAAAATTCCGAGCGCTCCTGTCAGCCAGTGATCACGCTGCAGACCACAAAAAAGCCATCGCAACCCATATTGACGACTACAAGTCGAAATTCGAAAATTTCGTTGCCAAGAAAGACGAGCTGGGTTTGGACAGTAGATCCGGTTTGCGTGGCACTATGAGGGCAGAGGTTCATGAAGCTGAGGCATTACTGGAGCAGATATCAACGCAGCTCAATGACGTGGTGGCGTCACAAGTCGGTAATCTAGCCACATTTCAAAACCTGATCGCCGCGGTCGGCCTCATACTGGGTTTGATTATCATCGCGATGCTGAGTTGGCTCTCCTTCGTCGTCCTCAAACCCATTAAAGATATGTCGAAAACGATGGTCGACGCGGCACACAACAGTGATTTATGCGCTCGAATTCAATTTAATCGTGCAGACGAACTCGGCAAAATGGGGGCTGCTTTTAATGAAATGCTGTCCCGCTTTCAGGAAAGCATTAAACAAGTCAGCCAGACCGCCTCTGAGTTGTACCAGGAATCTCAAACAATCGCGAGCAACGCAACCCTCGCCTGTGATGGGGTAAATCAGCAACAACTGAACACAGACCAAGTCGCTACGGCTCTGAGCCAGATGTCCATATCTATCCAAAACGTCGCAAAAAACACCAATGAAGCGGCGAATAGCGCGTTAGTCGCACAGAAAGAGTCAGAAGATGGCAGTCACTTGGTACAACGCGCATCGGATTCCATCATGGCGCTTTCCAAAAGTATTGTTGGTGCTTCCTCTTGCATCCAGAAAGTGGAGCAAAATACGGATCAAATCGGATCTGTGCTTTCCGTTATCCGGGAGATCGCCGAACAAACCAATTTACTGGCACTGAATGCGGCCATTGAATCCGCAAGAGCCGGTGAGCAGGGGCGGGGTTTTGCGGTGGTTGCGGATGAGGTTCGGACCCTCGCCGGGCGCACCCAGACGGCAACGATGGAAATTCAAAACATGATCGAAGCCCTGCAATCCGGAACCCGGGAATCGGTTGAACGCATGATCGAAAGCGACAGACTCTCTCAAGTCAGCGTCGATGAAATATCAAAATCCAGAGATGCTTTAGCCAAGATCGTCAATGCGATCACACTGATCACGGACATGAGTGCACAGATTTCAAGTGCGACAGAAGAACAAGGCGCTGCCGCAGAAGAAATCAACACCAATGTCGTTGAAATTAACAATGCCGCATTATCCACTACCGCATTTTCCAGAAAAGTTGGCGATGCCAGCGCTACGCTTACTCAGCTTGCGACGGCGTTAAATGGATTAACCCAAACATTCAGAGTCTGATTATTTCATCTGGGCATTTTTACACTGGCTACAAATTCAGCGCCTTTAAGGCGCTGAATTTCCCGATCAGAGCAACGTTTTAATTCCAGTGAGGCGGTACCGTTTTCTCGTAGTGATCAATGGACCGAATCACGCTTTGCCAGCGGTCAAATGCCGTGGATTTTTCAATTTCCTTTAATAGTTGTTGGCAGGCGGTATTATCCAAAGCGTTCACGATTCCGCTTCCATGTAGAGTTGAGCGATAGCGGTAATGTTTTTGTCCGCCAAACCTGTACTGATCGCACGCTGCAGAACCTGATATGTGCAATCAATTAGCGGCATATCACAGCCTGATCCCACAGCTAACGATCGAACATAGCCAAAATCCTTGTCCACCAGTTCAATCGGAAAAGCTGGCGCGAACTGTCCCGCGATCATGGCATCACCCGCAAGCTTGGCTGCGGGGCTACAAACAGGTGTAGAACCAATAATCTCGTGGGCCTGTTGGAGATCCATGCCGGATTTTTTCAACAACCCCAACAACTCCGCAACCACGCCGACTTGCACACCAAACAAAGCATTTACTGCCAGCTTGATCCTGGCCCCGGTGCCAATGGTTCCAGTGTGATGTACTGCTCCGCCCATCTGCAGCAATAACGGTTTGATGTGCGCGAATGTTGAGCCTTCCGCACCGACTAAATAGATCAGCTTGGCGGCCTCGGCCTGGGGACGAGAACCGGCTACGGGTGCATCTGCGAATTCAATGCCCACCAGTTTGCAGGCAATGGCAAGTTCCTCGATCCAGGCCGGTGTCAGGGTAGAACTCTCAATCGCAATAGCGCCTTTAGGCAGTGTCTTTAATGCACCGGTTTGTTCATTTAGCCAAACCTCACGAGAAGCCTCATCATCGCGCACCATGCTGATCACAACCTCTGCATGACGCGCTGCATCCGCAGGGGTTTCGGCAGCAACAGCGCCACTCTCAGCCAGTGGTTTGGTGGCGTCATGAGTACGATTCCAAACGGTGACACTGTGGTCTGCAGCAATCAGGTGCCGGACCATTCGGGACCCCATCGCACCCAATCCAAGAAAAGCAATATTTGTCATCGATTTGCTCTCCTCTCGATTACATTTGCGAGAACTGTTTTTCAACCGCTTTGTGGTCTTGTGACCAGGCCGCGTAGACGTCTTGAGACATGGGATCAGGGAAAATATCCTCTTTACCCTCCGCCAAACCGTCCAATACCGCTTTTGCCACCGCTTCAGGTGCGGTTTTAGGCATTTCGACACCGGCTAACATGTCCGTATCAACCGCACCCGGGAATACACCGTGGACGTTGATGCCCCGATTCGCGAGCGTCGCGCGCAATGACATATTCAAAGACCAGGCCGCCGCTTTCGAGGCGTTATACGCTGCTAATCCGGGCATACTGGCCAGGGAGAGCAATGTCAGTATGTTGACAATACGGCCACCGCCCGAGTTTTCCAGAACGGGTACAAACTCCCGCGCCATCGACAGCACACCATAGAAATTAACATCAAAATTGCGCCGAAGGTCATCGTCAGAAACCGATAGAATGTCACCGAAACTCAAAACACCCGCGTTGTTAATCAGCAGGTTAATATCTTTGGCTTGCTCCGCCGCAGCTTTGATCGACGCTGGGTTGTGCACATCCAATGCCAAGGGCACAACGCGATCACTACCAAAGTCCGGCAGCGAAGACAGTGTTCGTGCTGTGGCATATATTTTAGTCACACCCTGCCCCATCAGCGCCTCCACAAACGCCTTGCCAATGCCACGATTCGCGCCTGTAACCAAAGCGATAGTTTGTTGATCGTTCATCTTTGCCTTCCTCAGGTTATTTATCGAAATGATCGTTACGGGAGATATTATTAATAGTGAGGAAGGCAGGATAAATATCGTATTCAGCAACATATTCATGCGGTAGATACATGAATAATTTCTACGCGTGTTTGAGATTCACCATTTATCGTATTGAGGTGCCCGAAAGCGGATGGTTTCGACATAATTTCTCACTAATTGCGTAACATTTCATTTTTTATTTGGCGCAAACAAGGTAGATTAGAAGTTTGCGAAATAAGCAATAATGCTCTTCACGAGTTATGTGGATGCAAACTCGTTCGCCCCCCAAATAAGACAAGGATGAAACATGGAACGTAGACAGCGCTACCAGGAAATGCGCGAGAGAACCCGCCGTAGACACGAAATCAATCAAACACTACTGAAAAATCGCGAAGAAGCTTATATTCTCGATGCCAAAGAAATGCAGGAACTTTGGCTTTCCTATCAGATATCACTAGGCAATACGCTCAGCCAAGCCAAAGCCAACCTTCAAGACATTTGGAAAACTGAAATCAAAGGTTTCAGTATTGCTGCAATCTCAGGATACTTAGCTGGTTTTTTTCCAGCAGGACAAGATGCTGTCATACTTGCCAAACTGGCACAGGATATGAAAAAAGGTGGAAGCTACCTGAGCAAGTACACCATCAAAGCACACAATGGTAAAACCTACATCATCTTGAAAGGATACCCAGGCCTCCGATCCATTTTTACCGGAACGCGATATCTTGCCAACAACTCCAAAGTCATCCAAATGGGGATCGGCAAAGAAGCTGTAAAGGGCATGATCAAAAGTGGAGGTGTTTTCACACTTGTATTACTCTCCGCATATCGCGTTGCAGACTATTTTATTCGCGATGAGGCAACATGGCATGACATCGTAGGCGGAATGGCTGTGGATATTGTGAAAGTTGGTGTAACTATTTCTGCAGCCTCACTAGCTATGACGGGGACTGCTTTGATGGTTTCAGTTGCAATAGGGCCGCTAGTCGCAGCAGTCTTCATAGGTACAATGGTCGCTGCAGGTCTCGAAGTGATTGACTATAAGTACAATACTACCACTCAAGTGATTGAAACTTTACGAAAGCTGGAACTTGAAGTGTTAAATAATTTTGAGGCTCAAAAACGAGAATTCAAACAGAATCTGAGTACAAGCCAAGGTCAACTTTATTTCATCCAACGCTTTTTTAGAACTTCATCGACTTATGCCCCTTAATGAGAACAGATACTGTGCATACTGAAAAGCCTTCACCTTCGTTAATAATTAGTACATTCATAATGTTTGTTGGCCTATCTATTGGCTCAGCTTATTTCCTAATTTCAGAATTAGGTTCACTACTGTCGGCAGTAAATAGTCAACTTGCTCATTTCAATTTCGAAAAATTTTCTCTCCTTGGCTTTGGTGGATTCATTGGCTTATGTTCATTTTCGGTATTAACCGGTGCTTACCTTATTGGATCTCCTCTGCAAGATTATGGCCAGGCAATTGCGATAAAAATTGCCCTCGCAGGGTTGGTGATCATGATTGTGGGACGAATTGTCGGTGGCTACGTGATCGACTACATATTGATATCCAACGGCTATCAAGAATGCCGGGAGCTCATTGATATGGGCCCTCGTCATCGACTGGAAACCTGGGCACGGTCAGAAGACATTTGTGAGATGCTCAAGTCAGATGGATTGCAAACACAGTAAATTATCATCAACAGAGACAAGTGCCCTGCACAATCATCTTCTCGATTGGCCATACGAGCAATGGGTTCGTGTGAGTGGTGGGCTGTTTAGTGATTTTTGTGCTACTTATTCAAAGTCGATTTTTTTGATAATGCTTCCTTTTCCTAAGGCTAAAGACTGGAACACTTATAGTTAACGTTACTATCAACCACTGTGGATAAGGCTTGAAGACGTGACAGAATTGAAAAATTGTGTTCGCTGGAAGTTACTTACGAAGCGTCAAAGGTAATACACTGTTAGGGGCTACCCAAGATTTTAACTAAGGATGTAAATGAAATTAGAAGAACATATTTATCGGTCTGAGTCTTTTGTTGCGCTTATCGAAGACGCAGTTGAATTTATGATAAATACGCCGTTTGAGCAGCTTCCCCCAGAGGTAAAGTTCGCTGGTGGTGGCGTATATGCGCTTTACTATAAAGGGGATTTTCCGCAATACAAAAAGATCTATAGCAAGGCTCCAGATCTCCCAATTTATGTGGGTAAAGCAGTATTACCGGGATGGAGGCAAGGTCGAGGTAGTGCTAAAGAAAATGACTCAGCTTTATACAGAAGGTTAAACGAGCACGCGAGAAGCATAAATGCTGTAGAGAATCTTCAGGTTGAAGATTTTTCATGCAGATTTATCGTGTTAAAGGATCAGGAAGCTGACCTAATAAGTACAGTAGAAGCGGCTATGACTCGCAGGTATAATCCTCTTTGGAACTCTCACATTGATGGGTTTGGCAATCATGATCCCGGTAAGGGAAGGTATGAACAAGCAAAATCTGAATGGGACGTGCTGCACCCCGGTCGAGTTTGGGCTGATCGACTAAAAGGTACGCCGCCTGATGAGAATAAAGTTGAAGAAAAAATAGGTGTTTATCATGTCAATAAATCAACCTAGTTCAGTTGAGTTGTTTTCTGGAGCTGGCGGGTTAGCTTTGGGGTTGGCAAACAGTGGCTTTAAGCACGAAATGCTCGTTGAATTTAATAAAGATGCTGTAAACACATTATTAAAAAACCACGATGAGGGGCAATCTCAAATAAAAAACTGGGATATCCAGCATGAAGATGTAAGAAATATATCATTCCAAAAATATAAAGGTAATCTTTCTCTGGTTGCTGGCGGGCCTCCTTGTCAACCGTTTTCATTGGGTGGAAAGCACAAGGCGTTTAACGATAACAGAGATATGTTTCCTCAAGCTGTTCGAGCAGTAAGAGAGTCAAAGCCTGATTCCTTTATTTTTGAAAATGTTAAAGGATTGCTGAGAAAAAATTTCAGCACATACTTTGAATACATAATATTGCAATTATCTTACCCAAATATCTCTAAGAAAGATGGCGAAGACTGGGAGAGCCATTTGGCACGACTCGAAGAAACTCACACGAAAGGCAACTATAGAGGCCTTAAATACAATGTTGTGTTTAGACTCCTAAATGCAGCAGATTATGGTGTTCCTCAAAAAAGAGAGCGAGTTTTCATTGTTGGCTTCCGTAATGATTTAAATGTTGAGTGGAGTTTCCCGAAGGCTACTCACTCTCAAGATGCCTTACTATGGGATCAGTGGGTTACTGGAGATTACTGGAAGCGCCTCAAGGTTGCTAAATCAGATAGGCCAAAGCTAAATCAAAGCCCAGAGAAAATCGCATCACGCCTTCAAAAAAAGTACGGCCTTTTTCAACCAGAAGAAAAACCATGGGTTACTGTCAGGGAAGCCATACAAGATTTACCTTCACCGAAAAGAAAAAATGATTTCAACAACCACGAATTTAAAGATGGTGCTAAATCATATCCTGGCCACACAGGAAGTCCCATTGACGAACCTTCTAAAACATTAAAGGCTGGAGATCATGGAGTCCCTGGTGGGGAAAATATGATTCGCTATAACGATGATTCTATTAGGTATTTCACCGTTCGTGAGGCCGCAAGAATTCAAACATTTCCTGATGATTATCATATTGCCGGAGTATGGAGTGAGTGCATGAGGCAAATTGGTAATGCGGTTCCCGTCACGCTAGCTGAAGTAGTAGCAAAGAGCATTTATCAAGTCATTGCCCCTAATCGGGTAACCGGGGGTATCTAGCCCCCAGTCCCCACAACACGCTGCATGCGGGTCCGCACAGGGCGTTTCACTCAGGATAGTGAAGCTTGATCCAGCCATCACGCAACGAGAATAACCCTTCAGATTTCTGACTTTGGTTCGTGGCTTTCGCCACTGTATCCAGTAAAGGACAACATGGACATGCACTATTTAAAATCCGTAATAGATTTTAAACTTAAAAGAGTAAAAACCGGTATTCTGTAAATGCGATATCGGAAACTCATCCAATCGGACGGTTAAAAAGTGGAGAATTTTGACTATCCGTGGGTGCTCGTTAAATTGAAGGCGAAAGCCATTCCTCTCTTGTTAAGTGAGCGTCAGAAAGGATGTTTGCGATTGGAGCGCTTAGGCCACGTGTGTCCTGAGTTTTCGCCTTGAATACTGCCGCTCGTAAATCGGTTCAAATTGGTTTATCCAGTCATGATTGGCTAGGCCCAGACGCCAGAGAATGGGTGGAAGTTGCTCTGGTATACTACCGCGTTTAGTAGGATGCAGAGCTCGTCCGGTATAATCCACGAGTTGCAAGTAATCTTGCCATGATAGGCGTGCCTGTCCTCGATGTTTTCGTATTTACGAGGCGTGGAAAATAATACGCTGTTACGCGTAAAACCGAGGAATAAAGCATGTCAGAAAATGGAAATGACAAGTTGGCGGTATTAATTGACGCGGACAATGCCCAAGCTACAATTTGCTCTGAGCTTTTAGCCGAGGTATCGAAATTTGGTGTTGCCAGTGTAAAACGTGCATACGGAGATTGGACAACCACAAACTTAAAAGGCTGGAAATCGTATCTGCACAAACACGCTATACAGCCAATCCAGCAATTTAGTTACACCCAAGGAAAGAACTCTACTGATTCATCATTGATTATTGATGCAATGGATCTTCTACATGAGGGTAAATTAGACGGTTTCTGCCTGATATCTTCTGATAGTGACTTTACTCGGCTTGCTAACAGGATAAGAGAGAGTGGTCTTCTGGTTTTTGGATTTGGAGAAAAGAAAACACCAGAAGCATTCGTGGCTGCCTGTGACAAGTTTGTCTACACAGAGGTTCTTAAGCCTTCCAAAGATCAAAACATCAAAGATGAGTCAGAAAACTTAGACTTAAAAGCCATCGTACTCGATGCTGTACATGCCGTCTCTAAAGATGATGGTTGGGCTCCCCTTTCTGGAGTAGGAGGCTATATAACAAAAAATATTCCATCTTTTGACCCTAGGAATTATGGCTACGACAAACTCGGTAAATTAGTTAAATCTTTAGGGTATCTTGAGTTTGAAGAGCGAAGCTTTAGTGACGGCTCATCAAATGTACATATTTATGTTAGAGAGAAAGACGCGTAACAAGCGCAAGAAGGCAAAAGCGGAGTAAAAGCAACTGTACGCTGGGCAATTATAAGTATTGTGGCTTCTTGGATCTTAAGCAATTATCAAGATCTGAAAGAGGTTGTTATTGGCATTATAAGCTAACAACCTGCTGTAATCGTTCGCAATATGCAGTGAACGATCGAATGGACAACATGGACATGCACCATTTAAAAACCGGATTAGATTTCAATCTTAAATGAGTCAAAACCGGTATTCTGTAAATGCGATATCGAAGAATCATCCAATCGGGCGGTTAAAAAGTGGAGAATTTCGACTATCCACGAGGTGCTCGCTAAATTGAAGGCGAAAGCCATTCCTCTCTTGTTCGCCTGACCAAATTTCTAAGAAACGTACTCTCTGGCAGTCATCGCTATGTCTGGAAATTGATTTAGTATTTTTTTATCGGCAGTTAATAGTTTGCAGTTTTGACTTTTTGCCAAGCAAATAAACTCAGAATCATAGGCTGAACAACCTGATTCATTTGCAGTAATTAATACATCGACAGAATTCACGGTGTATTCATTGTCTTCCAGTAAATAGTAAGCGCCAATAAATCCGCACGTATTTTTTACGGACAAACTTCGCCACACTGATTCCACTTTTCACTCACCGATAGGAATCAGTCATGACTTCACAAGAACGAGCCAATTTTTGGCATCAGCACGTTATCAATTGGCAGACATCTGGTTTTTCCGGGCAGGCCTATTGTAAACAGCAGTCGCTCACTTATCACCAGTTTGTCTATTGGCGAAAAAAATATGCGGATTCAAATCAGGATTGCGAGCTCACTGAGAGACCCGGATTTGCAAAAGTTGCCGCAGCAGATCACACGCTACCCCGTCAAGAAGGGCTTTCAATATCTCTGCCTAATGGTATGGCGATTTCCGGATTGCATGGTGACAATATTCATTTACTCGGTGCCATTCTGGAGCAGTTGTGATGCGAGCGCGATATCTCCGTCCCGCTTTGGAAATCCCCGAGATCTATCTTTACCGTGCGCCAGTGGATTTTCGCAAACAGGTGAACGGACTCGCTACACTCGTTGAGCAAGAGCTGGGGCATAGTCCGTTCAGTGGAGCACTCTATGTATTCACAAACCGCTATCGCAACAGGATTAAATGCCTGCTGTGGGAAGATAATGGCTTTGTCCTTTATTACAAGGCGCTTGCAGAAGAAAAATTCAAGTGGCCATCAGCATCCGATGAGTGGCTGACACTGACCGGGGAGCAAATCAACTGGTTGTTGGATGGCTATGATATTAGCCTGCTTAAAGGGCACCGAAAACTTCATTACGAATCGCTATTTTGATGAATTAAATAAAGCGTCATCATGTTGTTTTAGTTATAATTTCGAAATGAAAAAAGTACCCGATCTGCTCAAAAATCCAGACGATTACAGCAAACTCTCATCAGCAGAGTTGTTGGCTGTCATTGCAGATTTCCAGCAACAACTTGAGTCTCGGGAGAAGGTACTACAAGTCAAAGATGACGCCATCCACCAGCGTGATCGCTACATCACCCTTCTTGAAGAACAGTTACGCCTGAAAAAGGCCCAGCAATTTGCCGCCAGCAGCGAAAAACAGGCTTACCAGATCCATCTGTTTGACGAAGCGGAATTGGAAGAAGAACTTGAAGCCTTGCGCGAACAGCTGCCGGATGATGCAGACTCGCCAAAGCCAAGTAAGAAGAAACGCCGTCAACGCGGATTCTCGGACAAGCTGGTGCGCGAACGAATCGAACTGACCCTGTCAGAGGACGAAAAAGCGGGTGCCAGTAAAGTCTTCTTTACCAAAGTAAAAGAAGAGCTGCAGTTTATTCCGGCGCAATTAAAAGTATTTGAGATCTGGCAGGAAAAAGCCGTATTCCATGAAGATGGACAGGAACAGATTGTCGCAGCAAAACGTCCTGTTCATCCGTTGGGTAAATGCATTGCAACCACATCACTCCTGGCATATATCATCACATCGAAATATGCCGATGGTCTACCGCTTTACCGTTTAGAGAAAATGTTGGCTCGTCTGGGGCACGAAGTCAGTCGAACCAGTATGGCACATTGGATCATTCGGCTTGATGATGTATTCAAACCGCTCATTAATCTTATGCGGGACGTCCAGAACAGCAGTCGTTATCTTCAAGCAGATGAAACCCGGATACAAGTACTGAAAGAGGACTGCAAAAGTGTCCGATCTGACAAATGGATGTGGGTGATCCGGGGCGGCCCACCAGACCAGCCTGTCGTGCTATTTGAATATGATCCCTCTCGTTCGGGGAATGTTCCTGTTCGCCTGCTGGAAGGGTTTACGGGCACCTTGCAAGCCGATGGGTATGCCGGTTATGCCAAGGTATGTCGTGAAAACGATATTACTCGTATTGGCTGTTGGGATCACGCCAGACGTAAGTATATTGAAGCCATCAAGGGTGCACCGAGTAGTAGCAAAACTAAAAAAGGCAAAGTCAGCAAGGCCGACATGGCACTGAGTTACATTCGAAAGCTCTACGCAATTGAGCGTGAGATACAGGATCGAAAAGAGGCTGAACGGTACCGTGTCCGTCAGGAAATGAGTGTTCCACTGCTGAACGAATTCAAGAGCTGGCTGGAGAAAAACGTCAGCAAGGTCATGAAAGGATCGCTCACCCGTACGGCCATGGAATACACCTTAAACCAGTGGCCTTATCTGATAGGATATTGTGAGAAAGGCTATCTCAATATCAGCAATGCATTGGCAGAAAATGCGATACGTCCTTTTGCCATAGGCCGGCGCGCTTGGCTGTTTGCTGATACGAGCCAAGGTGCCAGAGCCAGTGCGACCTGCTACTCCTTGATCGAGACCGCTAAAGCCAACCAACTGGAACCTTCTGCTTACATCCATTATGTTCTGAATCGAATCGGTGAGGCGGATACGGTTGAGAAACTTGAAGCCCTGTTACCGTGGAATGTCGTGTTGGAGTCTTCTTTAAAAAATGTGGCTCAATACAGTTAGGGGAAGTGTGTCGATTTAACGGCGCTTACTTTCCTTTAGCTTGTCGTCTGGATCAGTCGAGTTCTCGATGGAAACAGAAAGCGACATAACCGGTCATGGCCACCGCATTTTGGGCAACAATAAGTCTGCTCTTTCTCATGAGTATCATTTGAAACAGGCGAGGGACACCATGGACATGCACTATTTAAAATCCGTAATAGATTTTAAACTTAAAGGAGTAAAAACCGGTATTCTGTAAATGCGATATCGAAAACTCATCCAATCGGACGGTTAAAAAGTGGAGAATTTCGACTATCAGTGAGGTTCTCGTTAAATTGAAGGCGAAAGCCATCCCTCTCTTGTTAGGTGAGCGTCAGAAAAGATGTTTTCGATTGGAGCGCTTAGGCGGCGAGTGTCCTGAGTTTTCGCCTTGAATACTGCCACTCGTAAATCGATTCAAATTGTGTTGATCGGGTTATCCAGTCATGATTGGCTAGGCCCAGACGCCAGAGAATGGGCGGAAGTTGCTCTGGTATACTACCGCGTTTAGTAGGATGCAGAGCTCGTCCGGTATAATCCACGAGTTGCAAGTAATCTTGCCATGATAGGCGTGCCTGTCCTCGATGTTTTCGGAAAAGAATGGCTTTAGCCCTAGAGAGGTTTTAGGTCAAATTTCTGGTGAGCCTTCTTGGATTCAAGGTAATGAAACACCAAATTGCGTATTCCGGCGAACGTGAACATGCATTCTCTGTAAAACCAGGAAAAGTGTTCATGGTCAACCAGAAAATGGGGGTTCAGATGGGCCAGAATAGGCACCAAATTGCATTGCGTGTGAGAAGCCCATGGGACTTGTAGCTCAATTGGAGTAAGGACCAGACTGGAAAACTGAAATGAACTTTGGTGGTGGGGTGGCCTATTCGTTCCGCTGTCGCTGTAATGGTTCTGCAAAATTTTTATGGCAATGCTAATGCCAACCCGTAATAACGGCGTTATGCGCATCAATCTGCCAGATTTTGAAAGGGATATACAACATTGATCGAACTAATAAAGCGAATTTTTTCTATAACAATTGAGTATGTGGCATTCACGAAAAATGCTTCAAGTGAGTTTTTGGAAAAATCAAACGAAGTAGCAGGAGGTAATCTACTAGAGCTTGAATGGTACGATATAAATAATGTGCCAGAGGCAATGAAGCGACTTCAAAAAGTTAACGTGTTGGCAAACCAGCTCATGCAAGAATTTGAGGCAGCTAACATCATCATGTTCAACAAGTTTCTCATCACTGTATCTGGTGAGCATCCATTTGTAGTGAAAATCGTGGCAAAAAAGGCATCAGAGAGAGTGGTAGAGGAAGTAAATAAGACCAATCTAATTTTTGGTGTATATCAAAAAATAATTCATGAGAGTAATTCCTTTTTTGATTTTTTATTGAGTTTGTCAGGTCACTATGCCGTAACTGAAAACGAAATTTTGTTTGAAGATGATGATGATATTCGTGAATATACCGAACGCCTAAACAAAATTGAAGAATTTAGACAGCAGCTGTTCGCTCTTGAAAGGTACAATCGAAAACTAGTTGAACAAAACTTGAGGGCTCTGGAAATTGAAATATTCAACCATTCTGGCTCAGAGGCATAGTTTCAATCTCAATGTGCAGAGTGCATCGAGACAACATGGACATACACTATTTAAAAACCGTATTAGATTTCAATCTTAAATGAGTAAAAACCGGTATTCTGTAAATGCGATACCGAAGACTCATCCAATCGGACGGTTAAAAAGTGGAGAATTTCGACTCTCTGTGAGGTGCTCGTCAAATTGAGAAGGCGAAAGCCATTCCTCTCTTGTTCGCCTGAACAAATTTCTAAGAAACGTACTCTCTGGCAGACATCGCTATGTCTGGAAATTGATTTAGTATTTTTTTATCGGCAGTTATTAGTTTGCAGTTTTGACTTTTTGCCAAGCAAATAAACTCAGAATCATAGGCTGAACAACCTGATTCATTTGCAGTAATTAATACATCGACAGAATTCACGGTGTATTCATTGCCTTCCAGTAAATGCTCAGCTTGCTGTTGTATCTCCAAGGCATCGTCCATAGAAATAAGCGCTTTTCTAAGGTACAAAGCCAATATGTTTCGTAACTCACTACGCCATAAAACAGGGGCAATCCAATCAGGGTCTTTTAATAGCAGGGCTTCTACGTAGTCGCTATAATCAGAGGGCAAATAAAGGTAAGCTATTGTGTTAGTGTCAGCGACAATCATTCTCTGCCTTCAGCTTTCGCATAAGTTAAATCTTCCTCAGTCACTTTCAAACCTTTTAGTTTTTGCCTCATTGTTCGTGCATTCATTAAAAGTTGGTTTTTATCTATTTTTTGTGGTGTCAAAACCTTTTCCAGGCATACAATAAGCTCACTATTTATACTTCTGTGGTTTGCTTCAGCGGATTGTTTTAGCTGGCTGTATAAAGTGTCTGGTATATTCTTTACTGTAATTGCGGGCATAAAAAACACTCATGGTTGCAATATGGTTTCTTTATGGTTTCACATATAAATCATCTTAACAACTGACTATGTTCCCACGGCAAGCCTTCAAGCCATTTTCTCATCCCAGAATGTTCCGTTCTTGACCATCGTATTCAGGATAGTCCATTGCTTCCGCATACAGGCAACCATGGCCACTTTTGTGGGGTCACCATCCGCTCATACATTGGCTTCAATTGTAGGTGGTATTGTATGACAGGCATGATCGATATGAACGATGCATGCCCCTCAGGCAAAGAATTATCAGAACGCGTATTTCAGCGACACACTGGCATTACGCGGTGCACCATAGGCTAGCTGGCTGTAGAAGCCTATTTGGCTGTAATAGGTCTCATCCAACAAATTGTTCACATTCAATTGAGCAGACAATTCTTTGTTGAAAGCATATTTGGCCATCAGACTCACCAGCGCGTAGGCATCCTGTTCCAGTTTTTCGCCTTCACCCGTGACGGGATTCGTTCCATTCGTGTAGTTTCCGCTTTGCCAGTTGACACCCGCCCCCACTGCCAGGCCCTGAAGATCGCCTTGAAACTGATATTTGCTGAACACTTTCAGCAGGCGGCGGGGATGGCTGGTGTTCACCGCGCGCCCATTGGCATCACTCGCAGTAAATTGCGACCAGCCCAGGCTCAGCTGCAAACCCGGACTCACTTCACCCGCAACTTCGATTTCATAGCCCCGACTTTCTGCCCCCTCAGCTTGCACGTAAGCCTGTGCGATGGTTCCAGGAACAAGCTTGTCCCCATCGGGTTGGGCGACATTGTCCTGAAGAATCTGGAATACGGCGAGACTACCGTTCAACTTGCCATCCATGAGCTCTGCTTTCAACCCGATTTCATAAGTTTCACCACTAATCGGATCCAGCGTTTTACCCGTTGCGTCCTGCTCACTCTGGGGATTGAAAATATCAGCATAGCTGGCATAGGCAGACAACGCTTCACTGAGGTCATAGATGATGCCTGCATAGGGTAGGAAAACATGGTCATGCTCAATGGCGTATGGTCCTTGCCAATTTTGACCGCTGGTTTCCCAATCCGAAAGCCGGCCACCCACGATCACATTCAAATCCTCAGTCAAATCAAGACGGGTGACTGCATAAAATGCCGTTTCCTTCGTGTCTTGCTTATCTGTCAGGGTAGTTTCCCCCCAGACGGGTTCCGGATAGCGGCCATCCCACTCATTGAAATTGAAATCGACTTCAGATACTTCACGGTCGTAGAGATAGGAGCTGAAATCCTGATCACTGTTAATGGCACCGAAAGCAACCTCGTGTTTTCGACCCATCACAGTATAGGCCCCTGAGATATTCAGCGTAAAAGTGTCCTGTTTTCGTGTGGTATCGTAACGGCTGGGTGATGCGCCCATGCCAAGGCCGGTATCCCGATCTGGCACACCGTAAACCCACAACAGTTTCAACTCGCCCTTATTTTGTCCGTGATCATAGCGGAGTTGAGCATTCCAGTCTTTTGAAAAATGTTGGGTTAACGTGGCGAAATAATTTTCATTTGTGGATGCCCAGCCAGCCCAATGTGGTGCTTTAGACTTAGAGCGGGACCAATTGGTGCGGCTGCCATCTGTATACCAGACAGGTAATCCCCCCCAGGCAGATGAGGTCGGGTCGTTATTTTGATAGCTCGCCCCCAAACTGAGTTGTGTATTGGCAGTGATATCCGCATCGAGGACACCATACAGTACGGTTGTCTCATCTTCCCGATAATCGACAAAGGAGTCACTCTGTTCATAACTACCGACAATCCGGCCTCTTATATTGCCGCTTTCAACCAACGGCGAAGATACATCCGCTGTGGCACCATACGTATTCCATTGCCCGGCTTCGACAGACACATTCCCCGCCAACGTGCGGCTGTCTGCATGTTTACGCACCAAATTAATCGAGGCTGCCGGGTTACCGGTTCCGGTCATTAATCCCGTTGCCCCCCTGACCACTTCAACCCGGTCATATATAATTGTACTGGTTTGAGTTTCTCCTGCACTCCAACCCGGACTCCATGTCGTTGGGATTCCGTCTATCTGCAAGTTTTCGATGTCAAATCCACGCGCTTTGTAGCCATGCCTGGAACTATCGTATTCGCTCGCAGAAACCCCGGTGACGTTGTTAATAACATCTGTAATATCGTCGAGTTTTTGATCTTCAATACGTTGTCGGGTAACCACGCTGACAGACTGTGGTGTGTTGCGCATTGACATCGAAAGCGGTGTGGCCGTACCGACCATGGGTGTAGTATATGAATCTGAACCTTCTGTTGTTGCCGAAGTGTCCGCAACAATTTTAACATCGGGTAGAGACTGCATATCACCAGCGGTTTCCTGTTCCGGATTGGAACCTTCCTCCGCCCATACGACACCAGATCCAATGATGGACGAAATTGCAATAGACAAGACGAGTCGTTGAGTTGAAAGGTACTGCATTTGGATACTCCATAAGCGATCATTCAAATGTTACTGATAATTATTATCATTTACATTTCGATCACTATACCAGAAGGTATCCAAAGTGCAATTCCGCTGTCACATTTTAGTGCGTGCCATTATCCGATCGAGCCAGATTAACAGCTGAAAACGGGTAGAAAAACTGCATTAATTTCGGTTTTTTGCTCAACATCAGAGCAACCAAAATAGCCGACGTGGGTATCAACATGATCCAGACCAGAATGGCCATGGTTGGGTGATCCGCTTTAAAACAGCAAATAGCTGAAAGCAGCAACAAGCCCATGCCCACGGAGCGAATACGCAAAGCGTGAGCATTTGAACAGGTATTACCAAACACCTGCTTCCAATGGCTGTTAATGGAGAGCGCGAACCACGCCATACTCGTCAATGAAAAAACGATCGCGAAAAGCAACCAGAACACCTCACTCATATACACTCACCTGTGTCTCCACTGTTGTATTTTCGGTTTCCGTTGCGGATGTCTTCAATGCCAGTTTACGCGCGACCAGTGCAGCTATCGCTGCGGCGACCAGTAAACTCAAGTCAACGCCAGCGACTGGCCAATAGGTTTCGGTTATCACAGTTTTGAGCAAATGATCTCCGGTCGTCAGCCAATTCAACAACACGGCACTCACACAAAGCCCGACCAGCAGCCAGCATTGCTCACGCCAGGCAGGGTTTATCCCGGCCTTGGCAACTGGAGCACTGCGTACGGCAGCATGTAAAAATGTGGTACTCCAGGCGCTCCAGAAAACAACTTTTTCCCAGTCACCTTTGCCTTCCAGATTCATCGGTAAAACACGGTTTGCAACTAACATAGTGACTGCGGCAATAACCATCCCGGTAACGGTGGTAACCGCCAATGCATCGACCATTCGACTACCCTGTTGTCCAGCTCTCGCGTGGGATAACTTGCGTTTTTCGACGAAGAAGATAAATCCAGTCGCGATACAAACACTCCCGATTAATCCACCGAATACGTACAGCCAACGCAGCATCCAATGCTCAAAGTGTTGCAAGTGCAACCCGGTCAGAAATTCGTTAATTTCCGAAACAACAGCCCGGGGTGGATCTTCCCGGAGTACTTCACCCGTCGTGCCTTTGAAGTGAACACCTTCCCCCACCAATGCAACACGATCACTACCCGCCCGGTAGATTGAGACATAACCATTTGCGTCACCAACATGGGTGATGGTCAGAAAACCGACTTCGCCAGCCATATCACGTGCCGCCCAGCGCCGCTTTGCTTCGGCGACCATTGCATCAACGGAGGCAAATTGCGCAGGGCTACCTGCGGCATCATGGGGCAAACCAGTTGCGGCAGACTCAATAATTTCATGTTGATCATGGAGTGGTTTCAGCATTGTGCTGGTGACCGGAAAATACATCCAGCTGGCAAATATAATCAATCCGGTAAAGGCAAAGAAAAAATGAAAAGGCAGCGCAACCACTCCTGTCATATTGTGTAAATCCAGTGTACTGCGTTGAGTGCGCTTCCAGGGACGGAAGGTAAAAAACTCCCGAAATATTTTACGGTGCATAATCACGCCCGTAACCAATGCGGCCATCATTACCATTGCAGCCAGACCCACAATCCAGTAGCCCAAATTCTTCCAGGTAAAATTCAAACTGTAGTGCAGGGGATAAAACCAACGACTGCCGATTTTCAGATGATCGTCAGGCATTACGGTTCCGGATCGGGGATCAATGGTGAGACGACCGTGAATATGATTATGGTCATCCGGATTTTTTGGGTGCGGGACGCCGAAACCTGCCCCCATCGTCAGCACCGGATCACGATGCGTGGTATATGCCCAATATTCTTCTGGGGGGAGTGACTGTCTCGGCGTCATGGGGCCTTTACTGGCATCATGATACAGTGGCATCAATTTGTTGTATTCCTGCTCACTGGGTTCCAGTTGCTGCAAAATAGGCAATAACATGGTGTCGAAGGACGGCATGGGTTGCGGCTCGAAGCGGGTATCCGGTAACGCCCAACGATCGATTTCCCGATCAAATACCGAGAGCGCACCAAAGAAAAAGCACACCATTAATACGTATCCCAAAGCGAGACCAAACCAGGTATGAACCCATGCCATAGTATGGCGGAAACTGCTAAACATCGATACGCTCCTAATTTAAAATCATGTGCTGTAGAAGCCAGGCCGCTGTGGTGGTCAATAGTGCACCACCACCAAGTACTGCCCAGACCCAGGCAAGGCGAGGGGCTGCAAAAGCCCAGAGGAACAAAACCAGAAACAGTAGAAAGGCAATCAACAACATGGCCTCTTCAGCCACATGAAATTCCACATCCAATGCCACTAAGCCAGCAATACCAAGAGATGTTATCCCCCAGGTAAATGCGTAGCTGCCCAGTAAGGCAGTAGCAATCCGGCTTAACACCATCATGATTTGGTTTTGATTGAATTTCGCATTACGCAGATTCATAAGCGGCTCTCAGTAATTGGGGATGCTGTCACCACAGCCAGTCAGGAAAACAGTATAACATTGCAAATGGTAATCATTACAACATCCACTTTAAATTGATAATCATTATAGTTTGCATTAATATTTTCAAAATTTTATGTGATCGGTGACCACATTTGATGAATTTCAGAGATTGTCATTCGTTCGTCTTATGCACTGGCAGACAGGATTACTGCGCCGGTCCACTCACACTAAGGCAGTTAACAAGAGGAGGCTGATCGATGGGTCTCAGTTCAAGTCCAGGTTTAATCGTTAGGTATTTTGGCTTTTTAGGCAATGGCCGGTTCTGGCTGGCGGGTCCATTGGCGTTGTTTGTTTCCATTGCTGTTATGGCTGCGATGCCCCATGTATTGCCTGCAGGTACAGCCGGCATTGACCATCTGGTATTTCCCTTATTGTTGTTCCCTCTGGTCTGGACCGGTGCATTTATGTACGCAATTCTGGAGACCCGGCTTGGCCGTTGTGCAGGCGTGCTCGGTGGATTTCTATTACTGAATGGCGGATTGGTCGCAGCATCAATTGCAGGACTATTATCATGATCAAAACTTCCAAAACTCAAACCATGCGCATATTGTCAGTGCATGGCTGGTCAGGTGTGTTATTGGGCCTGGCACTTTATATCGTGGTCTTTACCGGCGCCATTGCGGTATTTGCACACGATATTGCTTTATGGGGGGTAAGCGGCACACCAGTACAGAAGCCATTGAGCCAGAATCTGGATGCTCATGTTCGAAATTTAGCGCAGCAAGTACCGGATGCCTATTTGGAAGAGTTAACGCTCTTCTATAACCCTGCGGGACAGATCATCGCCTTCTTCCATACTCACAAGGAAAATGACAATGGTCAGATGGGCGACTACGGCACCCGGTTTGTGTTTGACCCGATTTCCGGAGTAGTCCTACAACAACATGAAGGCTTCAGGGACGACCTGCCTGAAGACCCTTACAGTGCACTGGACAGATTTCTTGTGCAATTGCACATCAATCTGCATGCACCAGACCCTTGGGGACTTTACCTCACCGGTATTCTGGGTTTGGTATTGTTAGCAGCTGCCGCCACCGGCTTTATTTTACACCGCCATCTACTGAAAGATATGTTCCTGCCGCCACGACGCTCCAGTCTCGGCTTGAATGCAAGGGATAAGCACAATCTCGCCGCAACCTGGGGTTTGCCCTTCTCGATTATTCTCGCGGTTACCGGCGCGTTTTACAGCTTCGCCATCTCCCTTGGCCTGCCAGTCATTGCCATGAGTGCATTTGGCGGGGATCAAGAAAAAGTAATCGAAACCCTGGTGGGTATTCCAGAGGCTGAAAACCCGCAAACAGCCACCTTGACCAATCTTGACCACGTCATTGCCAATGCGACTGAGCGCTACGGCGTTGCGCCTGATTTTGCGTCGATTCATCACCTCTCACGGGCTGACTCGAAAATTATACTCTTTCATTTTCCGGCAGGTGGAACCCTTACACCCACTCAATATCAATACAGCGGCGCCACTGGCGAATTTTTAGGGATCAAACCACAAATCGGTACCGTTGAATCCGTTGGCAATACGACTGTCGGCGTGATTGCCGCACTTCATTTCGGACATTTTGCCGGCTGGATCTCCCGAGTCATCTGGCTGGCATTAGGACTATCGGTGTGCTACGTAACCATTACCGGAATCCAACTCTGGGTACAACGACGAGCACTTAACCCTCTCTGGCAACGGCTGGGGCGTACTGTGATTGTAGTCGGTTATGGCTTGCCGATTGCCATCGCTGCCAGTGCTTTAGGCTTTTTTATCGGCCTGCCATTGGAAAAGAGTACTGCAGCTGTGACAAACAGTTTTGTTTACACCTGTGTGTTACTCTGTCTGCTGGGTGTGGTTATTCAGAATGCAGACCGGCTACTTGGTCTGTTTCGAGGGCTCCTTGGCTCCACACTGCTGATCTTACCTTTGACGCGAATGGCCTTGAGTGACGTCTATTGGGCAGACTTATACGGTACAGCGAATAATACGGTCATGGTATTGGACATCGTATTGATGTTGGCCGGGGGCTGGTATGTCTATCAGGCGACACGGATCTTTTTTGAGCAGAACAAGAGCAGCTGGGCATCTACAGAGATGTCAGGCGAGGTTACAGAATGAACGGATTGATTTTAGTATTGTCTTCCTTAGGTTTCAGCGCAGCAGCATTTTGGTATTTGTGTGCAACCGATGGCAAACGGCTGAGGGCCTGGAAAGTGGCTCGCTCCCGAGCCACCACTATATCCTTAAAGCGATGGCGTTCGCTTGCCTGGCTTGCAGCCTTGGCACCCGGCATTGCACTGTGCACCCTTGAACAATACCCTGCTTTTATCATGTGGTTTGCAGCCGCCCCCATCGTGGCGTGGTGGCTGGTATTGTGTTGGCCCACCGATGTCGCCAGGAAATAACTGTCGCTTGAACACCCCCTACCAGGGCGCCAATACCAATACGCCCTGGTCAAATAATGGAAAACAACTCATGATCCGTTAAAAATCAACGGTTGTTTTCACATAAAAGGCCCGACCTGGCCGTTGAACACCATAATAGTCAAACAGCTTTTCATCTGTCAGGTTCTGTACTTCAGCACTGACGTTGAACGTATAGCGATCTATATCCCGTGTGTACGTGAGTGCCAGGGAATGACTGGTCTGCGACGGCACGGTTTCTTTAAATTGCTCTAAGCCGACACTTTCCCAGATCAGGTAAAACTCATCCACAAAGCGCGCGTTCCAATTCAGTTTTACTTTGTCATAATCTGCCAACACGCTCGTCCAGTTCAACCCGACTGTGGAGTTGAAAAACTGATACGGCCTATTCGGAATTTTATCCCCTTTGTATTTCGCGAACAGTCCATCATCTGAGGTATTGGTTAAATCAAATGTAGTGAAATTCATATCGATATCGATAAAGCCCTCAGGCGAAGTCCAGCCGACTGCGGCTTGTATACCTTTCGATTCGGCGCCCAGGACGTTTGCATAGTAAAGCTTGTCACCGGACCCCAGCAAAACGATGAGATTTTCTGCATCACGGATGAAGTAATTCGTGCCCGCCCGCCAATAACCAAAATCGCTTTCCAGGCCGTCTACAGTTAAGGACAGGTTATAGTTATGACTGGTTTCCTCTTCCAGATCCAAATTTTCAATAATCAGAACCGCATCACCGAAAATTTCTTCTGCACGGGGAAGACGAGTGGCGTATTCATATGAAAATTTACCAAATAACCAGTCTGTGAATTTGTAACGGGTTGCATTACCCCAGCCATGATTACTGATAGCCCGATCAGAACGGACAAATACCTTGCTGGCATATCCCGGTTGTTCGGATCGTATTTCCTGTCGGTAGTGTTTTGCGAATAAGATGTTCTGCAACCGGTCATCGAGCAGGTCCATGGTGTGCTCAATGCCGGCCACAACACTGTATAAATCCCGTAATGCTCTCAGGGGGTCCCGGTCACCTTCAGCCAGCAATTGCTCTTTGCCAGTACGATCATTCCAGGTTGGCGCGTAAGAAAAGTTCAGCAGATGTCCGGCGCCGATCTGCCAGCCGAGATTAATTCTTGCGAACTGCCTTTCATCCCAGGCCAAACGGTTTGTGGCATCATCTATTTCACCAGGAGATGGCGTACCCGTAACAATTCTTTCACCCAACCAATTGTATGAAAAATCAGCGATATCAATAAAATGGGTATCAATCTCTGAATGACCGATAGCAGCCTCAAGCTCAAGTGTATCGGTCAATTGATGTTGATAGCGCATATTAATGCCACGGGATTCACGATCCACGGTCGCTTCACCATACGCAACTCTCATATTTGCGCTGTGTTGAATATCTTTTGAATATTCACTGGTATACAGACTAATCTGCAAACGATCCGCCCAGCTTTGGTCAACAATACCAAGATCCAGGCTGGCGCCCTTACCACTATAAGTATCGTGAAATCGCTTAACCCTTGCTGGTTCGGGGCGGCCTACTTCGTTCGGCACTTGCACGTCAACTTCATAGTCGTTATCTGAACCGTCAGCAAATGCGTTTAGCCGCGCAAATAACCCACTGTCCTCATCCAAATGGGTCAGATTCAATGTAGATCTGAACGTATTAAAGTCGCCATACTGAACAGACGCTGACCCACTGGTACCTTCGACATTGTTGTCGGTAATCAGGTTAACCGCTCCACCCAGAGCATCGGCCCCAAATTTGATGGGCACTACACCGTGATAGATATCGACTCGTTCCACCAGGTTTACCGGTATGTTGCTAATGTCAAAGGTATAACTCGACATATCGAGCGGTATACCATCAATAAAAAAACGTACCTGATCATCGCTAAAACCATTAAGGGAAAAACGCGCTCGAGAACCCAGGCCACCACTCCGTCTAACACCGACCCCCTGTACTCGTGCAAGAATCTCCCCCATATCAGCGGTTAAATTCTGATCTGCTTTGATGTCTACCACATCGACCGCTTTTGCAGATTCAATCAGTTCATCCTCTTCGGATTTTCCGAAAATCACAACTTCCTGATGCTCCAGACTCTCCTCTTCCGTATTTTCTGATCCATTTGATTGTGCCCAGCTACTTAAGGGAATTGCCGCCACGACGGGCACACAAGCGAGCCATTTGAAACAAGAGGTCGGGGCCGCAGAAAAGTGTTTGATCATATAAACATCCTGTAATGCATTTTAAAAATTTAGGATACGAGAGCGTGTGTCGGGTATAGAGCACCAAATTCTTACTGGGTAAGTCTTAACCTGAAAAGTAATAACGCGAGCAGCTCAGTCAGCGCCGCAGTTATATCAATATTTTTTATCCACTGCACGAAATAAATACGAATGATTGCTAATACCTTTATCATTTAACTCGGAACAATAGGTTGTAACTATCCGAATTGTAACAATTGTAAACAGCGCAGAAGGCTTGTTGTTTTTGCATATGATAATTGTTATCGTTTGCGCCGCGCAAATTTGGTATACCACTGAAGTTGGTATGACGCCATTAAATCAAAGGGCGATTGACTTTTTCTATCAGAACGGGATTCGATTCTACCTTACTTATCTCCACGGTAACGTAAATTGGTAAAGCAGGTCGATTGCGCGTTTTTCAAGCTATTTGTAGGATGTTTCAATGAAAGCAAGTAAATTTTGTTCGCAATTACTGCCTAGCATGGTTATTGCCCTGTCACTGGTAGGATGCGGCTCAGACAGTGACTCTCCAACAAGCAACAACGACGGCAACACCTCCGTACCAGACGATAACAGCAGCAGCTCAGAGGGTGCGTTATATTTAGTCAAAAGCACCAGCTGGACAACTGATGACGGAATCGCAATGCATTTTGTCACCGATTCTCTGGATGAAAATACCGTATTCAATGAAGCCGATGCCCTGGCATTGGAGGGGTACCTTGGAGTCGCACTGCCAGAAGGAGACAATCCTGATAATGCCTTCTTTGTCGGATTGAATCCTGAACCCGTCTTTCAGCGTTACGTCGTAAGCGACGACGGTGAAATTACCCTGGATAAAGAAATTGATTTCACCAATCAAGGTGTATCCAACGGCAGAAACCTGATGCGTGCCTCGAAGATCATGTCTCCGACCAAAGGGTATATCGTCGACCCGAATTCACTGCAGATCATCATATTTAACCCAACCGAGATGACCGTAACGGGTACGATTTCTCTGGCAGATCTGGATGAACCAACGCTACCTAACCGCTGGTCGATTTTCCCAACCACTGACGGCGACAGATTTGTTGCCGTGATCACCTACTATGAGGCTGACTGGTCCAACGCCGCTCACAGTAAACTGGTCATTGTTGACTCCACTACTGATACCGTCACCTCTGACACCTCTACAGAATGTGGTGGTGTTTCAGCCTCTGCGAAGGACGCGGAAGGTAATATCTACTTTGCATCCCATGATGAAGTTGCGTTGGGTTTCCATCAGGGAGACCTCTCCTTCCCACCATGCGTCATCCGGGTATTGTCCGGGACCAATGAATGGGATGACTCCTATGTAATGAACATGCAAAACCTGACCAATGATGCACGCCTGGCTATGGCAACCATGAGTGGTATGGGTAATACCGGTTATACTCTGATTTTATCTGAAGCAGCACAGGCAGAAATCGACAGTTCCACAACAGCTCGTTCTCTGATTCGGGATGTTTGGGAGTTTCATAGTTTCGATCTGACCGACGATTCTGCTACAGCGACCAAGGTTGAAAATGTGTTGCCGACTATTTCCCGGGTTCAATATGGCACACTCGACCATGCAGAACTGGGCGATATCTCCTGGATGTTGCGAACAGATCAAACTGCGGCAGAGACCATCATCTATAACTCAACAGACCCCGCAAACTGGTCCACGTTGACCACCGTGCCGGGACAAATGGAATTGGTTGGAAGATTGAAGTAAACCGGATTATCCAATTATTCCCGAGGTGCGGAACATTTCTGCACCTCATCCCTATCCCCTACTCGGCTCATCACATTATCTGGCTGTTGTCTGATTACTGTCTGAGTTCTGTCTGAGTTCTGTCTGACTAGCCCGCCTGTTCATAGAACTACGTTGTTGCCCCCGTCGAACGCATGGAGTCGCATGTGCACGAATGTCCGCTCCAACAACGCGTACATCTGCTAAGCTGAAAGGACAGATTTTATCAATTATGGAGACGGGAATTCCATGTCCAATAGCCAATCCCAGATCATCACGGCTGGCGCGCAGAATCAAATTCGCCAGGTACTTATTTATGCTTCGCAGGCTGTTGTCGAACGGGTGGTCCGGGTAAAGGTCAACTCGGGGCAACAGCATATTATTGTTGAGACTCAAGCCAGTCTGTTGGATCGGGATTCACTGCAGGGACAGGTAATTGGTCAGGGTGAGATATTGGGGCTGCAACACCGGCAACAAGCCATCGCGATGTCACAACATCCGGAAGTTTCGGCATTGCAAGCACAAAAAGACAACCTCAATAATGATCGGCAAGTGCTGTTGAAAAGCAAAGACCGGCTGGACAAGCAACGCAAGTTTCTGGATTCAGTTGCCGGGTTTGCAAAAATTGAGATACCGGCTGAAATCAAAACACAGTTCCCTAATGTAGACAACCTGACCACACTGCTTAAGTTTCTCAACAATGAGTATGAAGAACTGGATCGGCAATCACTCAGGGTCGAAAAGCAAATAAACGAACTCGACCAACAGCTCGACGTTGTAACACGCAGCCTGGGGCAACACAGCCATTCGCGCAATAAAAGCAGCCATACCATAGAGGTCATTTTTCAATCTGACCAAGCTCAGGATATTACGATCCGCGTGAGCTATATCGTACCCAAAGCCAGCTGGTCCGCTATCTACAAATTACAGGTACCTGAAGACCACTCACAAATTTCACTGCAGTTGTTTGCACAGATAAGCCAGGATTCCGGTGAAGACTGGACCGATGTCGCACTCGTGTGTACCAATATGGTTCCAGTTCGCAACAGTCGATTACCGGACCTCAAAAGCTGGTACCTGTCTGAACCACGCCTCAATCGCTCCCTCCCGTCAATGCCGGTAGGCGCTGCCCCGGTAATGGCCGGGAGTGTTGAGGAAAATGTTGCCGAGTTTGATGATCTTGTTCTGGAAGACAGCGAGATGATGGCAGAACCGGAACCTGCGGCCAGCTACATCAGCTCGGAGAAAACCCAGTCCAGCCTGGCCTGTGAATATAAACTTCCCTTTACAGCCAGTATCAACAGTGGCGAGCGTCAGGCTTTGTACCCGCTGGAAACTAAGTCCTTAACGGGGACGTTTTACTATTATTGTGTCCCCAGCGAGAGCAATCAGGTTTTTCTGGTGAGCAAGGTCAACAGCGATCATGATCTGATGGCCGGACGTCTCAACTTGCACTATGGGCAGCAGTTCGTTGGCAGTACGCATGTAGAGGATAAAAAAGCGGGCGAAGATCTGTTATTGAACCTGGGCATTGATCGTCAGGTTCGGGTCCAGCGTAAGATCGTTACGGATAAACAGAATGAAACCCTGCTGGGCATGATGGACCGGCAAAATATCGCACGTGAAATGGCCCTGATTCTCACAGTGGAGAACCTGAAAGATGAAGCTATCTGCATTGAACTGTATGAAGCAATTCCTGTCCCCAAAACCGATAAAATTAACATTAAAAACCTGGAAATGACCCCAGCCCCGACCATTCAGGATTACCATGACCATAGGGGTGTCATGCAATGGCGACTTGAACTGGCCAGCAAGACAACACAAGAAATCAAAATTCAGTACTACATTAAACATCCAAAAGGCTTCTCACCTGCCGGTCTTTGAAGTTAAACTTGATAAGGTACTGATTGAAATTGCAACAGGCTACGTTATGGGTAAACCCACAGAAGACGAGTTAAAGCAGGCATTAACAAAGGCCGCAGAGCTACGGGAACAGGGTCAGGACAGTGACTTTGTTGCGAAATCGCTTTTGAGTCTGAACTACCGTCACAACAAAGCACTTCATGTAATTACACAAGTCAAACGCTACCTCCATAGCGGCAGCAGTGCGACGGAACATGCCCGGCTGACAAAATTAATCGAAGAGTTCGAAACCGTCGAGTCGGGCCCCCATGACCAAATCGGACTGCTATAGATTAGAACTAAAACTATACATCGATTAATGTACCATAGGCTATTTTTATAATTCGTAACAATCAGACATTTAATGCGTACAGACATTTTCCACTGCATCTACTAGCATTAAATTATCGGATTTATTGAGGTGCATTCAGGCCGCACCTCAAAGCCTTTCATGAAATTCTCACCTTGAGTTTAACCCGGTTATGCCGGGTTTTTTATTGTTCAGCAAAAATTATGGTTCATTTTTTGCTTACATGTTTTAGGATTATCTAACAAAAGATCCCGTTTTTGTTCGTATCACATGCTAAACTTATCGTGAAACGAAAAGTCAGAATGAAAATCTTCGAAATAAATACTGTCTTGCTTCGGAAATAGTACTGACTTGGAGTATCCTATTGCACGAACCCGGAAAGGCTGAATTTAGGCTAGCCCGGTTTGCTTTTTGCTGACGGTGAGCCGCAAAAGTCACCTTAACAGCAATTTGCTCAGATACACTGACTAACCTGTGTCATCTTGAAAGTTTAAGATCAAAAATCGACAGCTTTCAGGATTGGAGGCATTTGCCCAAGTCCACCGAAAAACGGACTTTCTACGGACAACAATGAACTCAAGCGTCTTTACAAAGTGGCCTGAAAGCGCAACAACACAGGCAGGCCGACTTGATTCAATCCATTTTTAAGCATGGGAAAATGATGACTAAACCTATATCGAAAATTATCTATACCCAAACCGATGAAGCACCGGCGCTGGCAACTTACTCGTTGCTGCCGATCATCAGCGCATTCGCTCAAAAGGCGGATGTCGAGGTTGAAACCAGTGATATTTCCCTTTCAGCCAGAATACTCGCCAACTTTCCAGAAAACCTGACCGATGAACAAAAAGTGCCTGATGCACTGACCGAACTCGGAGAGCTTGCACTAGATCCGAGCGCAAACATCATCAAACTGCCCAATATCAGTGCATCTATTCCACAATTGAAGGCTGCCATTGCGGAGTTACAGTCCCAGGGATTCGATATTCCAGACTATCCTGAAGACCCTCAAAACGATCAGGAAGCGGATATTAAAGATCGTTATTCAAAAGTTTTGGGCAGCGCAGTCAATCCAGTGCTACGGCAGGGTAACTCCGACCGACGTGCACCTGCAGCAGTAAAAGCCTACGCCCGCAAGCACCCTCATTCAATGGGACCATGGAGCCAGGCTTCACAAACCCACGTTGCCCATATGCGCCATGGTGATTTCTATTCCAGTGAACAATCCACTGTAGTCGAAAAAGAAGGTGATGTTCGCATCGAATTTGTTGCCGAAAATGGCGACATCAGAGTATTGAAAGAAAAAACTCATGTTCTGGCTGGCGAAGTAATCGACAGCATGCGCATGAAAGCTCAAGCACTTCGGGACTTTTTCGAAGACCAGCTAAACGATGCAAAAAACACCAATTTGCTGTTTTCACTGCACGTTAAAGCCACCATGATGAAAGTGTCGCACCCGATTGTGTTCGGTCATTGTGTCACAGTTTTTTATAAAGACCTGTTCGAGAAACACGCAGAAACCTTTGAAGAGCTGGGTGTTGATCCTAAAAACGGCTTGAGCAACGTCTACCAGAAAATTGAACAATTACCTTTCTCAAAACGTTCCGAAGTTGAAGAAGATATTCTGGCTTGTTACCAGAACCGCCCGGAAATTGCCATGGTTAACTCCGACAAAGGCATCTCCAACTTGCACGTACCCAGTGACGTCATCGTTGATGCATCCATGCCGGCCATGATTCGAAATTCCGGCAAGATGTGGGGACCGGACGGAAAACTGAAAGATACCAAAGCGGTTATTCCAGACAGCACTTACGCAACCATTTACCAGGAAGTTATCAACTTCTGCAAACACAATGGCGCATTCGATCCCACCACCATGGGCACCGTGCCGAACGTTGGCTTGATGGCTCAAAAGGCTGAAGAATATGGCTCCCATGACAAGACTTTCGAACTGGAAGGTACCGGTGTTGTGCGCGTTGTTGATGAAGCTGGCACAGTCTTGATGCAACACGATGTTGAAAAAGGCGACATCTGGCGTATGTGTCAAACCAAGGATGCGCCGATTCGTGACTGGGTGAAGCTTGCGGTGAACCGCGCCCGGGCGACAGGTTCCCCTGCGGTGTTCTGGCTCGATCCCAAACGTGCCCACGATACCCAGTTGATCCACAAAGTCACCGAATACCTGAAAGAACATGATACAGACGGCCTGGATATTCAGATCATGTCACCGGTCAATGCCATTCGCTTCACAATGGAGCGTCTGAAAGACGGGGAAGATACCATTTCTGTAACCGGTAACGTTTTACGTGATTATCTGACGGACCTGTTCCCGATTCTGGAACTGGGAACCAGTGCAAAAATGCTGTCTGTCGTGCCCATGATGGCTGGTGGCGGGATGTATGAAACCGGTGCCGGTGGATCCGCACCGAAGCACGTTCAACAATTCGTCGAAGAAGCGCACCTGCGTTGGGATTCGCTGGGTGAGTTCCTGGCACTTGCGGTTTCCCTGGAGGATCTGGGCAACAAAACCGGAAACAACAGAGCGAAAATTCTGGCCAAAACCCTGGATCAAGCGATCGAAAAACTACTGGATAACGATAAATCACCTTCACGTAAAGTGGGTGAAATCGATAACCGTGGCAGCCATTTTTACCTGGCACTGTACTGGGCGAAATTCCTGGGCTCACAAAGCGAAGATACGGAACTGCAAACCATCTTCAGTGGCCTGGCGCAATCCATTTCAGAAAATCGCTCCAAGATTATTGAAGAACTGAGTGCAGCTCAAGGTCGCCCGATGGATATCGGTGGTTATTACCATCCGGATATTGAAAAAGTAACCGGGGCAATGCGTCCCAGTGAAACATTCAATACCATACTGGCTAACTTGTAAGTCATATCTATGCACCGACCCCAATCAGGCGTCGGTGCATATTCCCCTCCCCCCTGCTTTCCTGCTATTCGATATAATATTCGCTGCGAATATCCACCAAACTGCAAATATTTACTATGCTTTGATTCAGCATGTGTATTTCAAATAAAAAACGAATCAGAAGGATATCAATATGCCGAGCTTCGCGCTCATCGGTGCAGCGGGATATATTGCACCCCGCCATATGAAAGCCATCAAAGATACCGGGAATGAACTCATCGCCGCTTTGGATCGAAGTGACTCGGTGGGGATCATTGACAGCTATTTCCCCAAGGCTCATTTTTTTACCGAATTTGAACGTTTCGACCGCCACCTGTATAAACTTGCCCGGCAAGGACAAGCGGCGGACTATATCTCGATTTGTTCGCCAAACTATCTCCACGACGCGCACATTCGATTTGCACTGCGAAACGGTGCAGATGCCATCTGTGAAAAACCACTGGTGCTGAACCCTTGGAATATTGATGGACTGCAAGCGATGGAGTCGGACACCGGACAGAAAATAAACACGATCCTGCAACTCCGGCTACACCGTTCAATCCTGGATCTCAAAGCTGAAGTTGAAAAAGCGGAAGGCAAAGTCTTCGACGTTGACCTGACGTATATCACGTCCCGTGGGAACTGGTATCTCCAGTCCTGGAAAGGGGAAGAGAAGAAGTCCGGCGGTATTGCCACGAATATCGGTGTTCACTTTTTTGATATGTTACATTTTATTTTCGGCGAGCTGCGCACTAACCAGGTACATCATCACAGTGAGCAATATGCTGCCGGATATCTCGAATACAAACAAGCCAGAGTGCGCTGGTTTCTATCCATTGATGAACGCCATTTGCCCGATCAATGTCGGGAAACGAATCAACGCACCTACAGAAGTATGTTAGTCTCCGGGAAGGAAATCGAGTTTTCAAACGGCTTTAATGACTTACATACCGAAAGCTATAAACGCATCCTTGCCGGTGAAGGTTTTGGAATTGAAACAAACCGGGTCGCCATAAATACAGTTTATGACATCCGAAACGCTGCCATCAGTTCTGTTGGCGAACAACATCCCATGCTGTCCCACGCTCAAAAAGCGGAGTAATGCGTACGTCCTCAGAAACGGAGAACCCTAATCTATGACGGATTATTTTGTTCATGAATCAGCGATCGTTGATGCTGGTGCCAGCATTGGCGCAGGTACACATATCTGGCATTTTTGCCACATCAGCAGTGCCGCCCAAATAGGCCGTAACTGCAGCCTTGGACAAAACGTCTATGTTGCCAATAAAGTCAACATTGGCCACAACGTGAAAATTCAAAACAACGTATCCGTCTATGATGATGTGATCCTGGAAGATGACGTGTTTTGTGGTCCTTCAATGGTTTTTACCAACGTGTATAATCCGAGATCATTTATTGAACGAAAAAAGGAATATCGGCCAACGATTGTCAAAAAAGGCGCGACGCTCGGCGCAAACTGTACAATCGTCTGCGGCAACCAGATCGGTCAATATGCATTTATTGGTGCAGGCTCCGTCGTGACCCGCAACGTGCCTGATTTCGCCTTGGTCGTCGGCGTTCCTGCCCAGCAAATCGGCTGGATGAGCCGTTATGGCGAACAACTGGATCTGCCCCTTACGGGCTCGGGGAGCACAATATGCCCACACACCGGGGATCGTTATGAACTCAGTAACGGCACTTTAAAATGGATATCTTGCCACTGACGTTTGCCTGCAGCCCACTACACCTGTGCCAAATTTTTCAAAAACTCATCACTTTACCGCCTTTGTGCAGGAAAACTGAATGGAATTTATCGATTTAACCACCCAGTTCCAACGCCTGGAAAACAAAATCAGAACCCGAATGGATCAGGTTTTACGCCACGGGCGTTTCATAATGGGACCTGAGGTTGCCGAGTTTGAAGAGAAACTCGCCCACTTCATCGGCGTCAACCACGCAATTGGCGTAGCTAATGGCACCGATGCGCTGCAACTGGCCTTGATGGCGCTTGAGATCAAACCCGGTGACCGGGTCATCACCACTCCGTTTTCCTTTTTTGCCACTGCAGAAGTCATTGCACTGATCGGTGCAATCCCGGTGTTTACGGATATTGATCAAGACACATTCAATCTCTCTGCCAGTTCACTGGAACAGACTATTGCAGACCTTGAGACAAGGGGAACGCCAGCGCGCGCCGTCATTACCGTTGATCTGTTCGGACAGCCCGCCGACTACCCGAAAATCAGCGCCTTATGTGACAAACATAATCTCTACCTGATTGAAGATGCTGCACAAGGTCTGGGTGGTGCTGTGGGCGAACAAAAAGCCGGCAGCTTTGGCACAGTGGCCTGCACAAGCTTTTTCCCGGCGAAGCCACTCGGTTGCTTTGGTGATGGTGGAGCCGTCATGACGCAAGACGCAAAGATTGCCAACACACTGATGTCGTTACGAATGCACGGCAAAGGGA
This sequence comes from Oleiphilus messinensis, assembly GCF_002162375.1. Taxonomy (GTDB): domain Bacteria; phylum Pseudomonadota; class Gammaproteobacteria; order Pseudomonadales; family Oleiphilaceae; genus Oleiphilus; species Oleiphilus messinensis. Next base: position 6,254,016 of record NZ_CP021425.1, read on the forward strand.
CTGACAAATACGACAATGTCAGAATCGGGCTGAACAGTCGACTCGATACCCTGCAGGCTGCTATTCTGCTGGAAAAACTGGCCGTTTTTGCAGAAGAGTGTGACCTGCGTAACCAGGTCGCCCAACGGTACCATGATGGATTATCGGGCATTCCAGAACTGGCTCTGCCCAAAGTACCTGAGAATATGAACAGCAGTTGGGCTCAATTTACCCTACGCTGTGAAAATCGGGATGCACTCAAATCACACCTTACTGCTGCACAGATACCCAGCGCGGTTTACTACCCCTGTCCCATGCATTTGAGTACCGCCTTTGCGGGACTTCAACACCAAACCGGTGATTTCCCGTTCGCAGAGCAAGCCAGTCAGACAGTATTGAGTATTCCCATGTCGCCCTATTTGAGCGAACAGGATCAGGAAAGGGTGGTTCAGGTCATTCGGGCCTTTTTCCAGGCTGACTAACGTTACAAACGGGTCGCGAGGTAGTCAACAATAAACTCCGCGGCCCTTCCCTCTCCATAGGGCATCTCATCTGTTTTACTGCACATCTCGCTACGAATCTGCCAGGCCTCAAGAATCTGAGCCTCATTTGCACCGGTTAAAACATTCACCCCTGCTGCAACCGTCTCCAGCCACTCGGTTTCATTGCGTAAGGTGATACAGGGCACACCTTGAAAATAGGCTTCCTTTTGAACACCGCCGGAATCCGTCAAAATCAGACTGGCGCCGGATTCGAGTCGGAGCATTTGCAAATAGGATACCGGCTCGATAACACAAACATGTTGTAGCATCTTCTGTAAGCCAAACTCGGCAATTCGATTCCGTGTACCCGGATGCAGCGGTAATACCAAGGGTATTTCCTGCGCGATTTGATCCAACGCGCGCAGAATTTCTGACAACGAGTCAGCTTGATGGGTATTTTCCTGACGATGGACAGTCGCCAATACATACTCTTTCGCTTGCAGTTGCCAATCACCAAGCTGGTAACGTTGCTGAGCAAGCTCAGTGTAATGCAGTGTGGCATCGTACATCACATCACCACAGTTAACGCCTTCAGGCAAACCTTCCCGAGCCAAATGGGCTACCGCATCCCGTGTCGGACAAAACAGATAGTTCGAGATTCGATCTGTCAGTATCCGGTTGATTTCTTCCGGCATCGCCATATTGCCCGAGCGCAAACCAGATTCAATATGGGCGACAGGTATTTGCAATTTCGCAGCAGCCAGCGCGCCTGCCAGTGTCGAATTGGTATCACCATAAACGATTACCAGATTCGGTTTTTCCTGCTCCAGTAACACTTCGACTTGTTCTAGCATCCTCCCGGTCATCGCGCCGTGGGAGCAGGCTGAAATTCCCAAATTATACTTTGGCTCAGGGATGCTCAATTCCTGGAAAAAGACCTGGGACATATTCGCATCAAAATGCTGACCAGTATGCACCAATACATCTTCGATTGGCTGTGCCGAGGGTGCTCTATTAAAAGCTCTGATGGCATTTGATACTGTTGCTGCCTTTATGAATTGGGGACGAGCCCCCAAAATTGTCATCCACTTCATTTATCAAACATCTCCTTACCGGGTTCAGCATACTGGATATTATTGAGTTTTGTTTGCTGCCTGTTAGTTGTAGTTTAGTTCACATAACACAAGGTAAAGCGCCGATTTTATTAAATCGGAACACTTGCTATTTATATCGTTTGATCTAATTTTAAAAAGGGTGGATTTGCTGCGCGTCGACACACTAATACTTAGGGGGTTTATGGATAATTTATGAGTGGAGTACTTCATCTGATTCCCTCTTTTCTGGCAACAATAACCGCCATTTATCTGCTCACACCGATAGCTCGAGCCGTAGGCTTAGTTGATTTGCCGGGTGGCCGGAAGCAACATGATTTTCCTACCCCTCTCGTTGGTGGCCTGAGCATATACCTGGGATCCATGACAATGGCTATTGTTTCTCCTCCTATATTTGAAATGTATTCAAATATCTTCTTCATTGGAGGCATTGTTTTGGTCACCGGGTTGCTTGATGACTGGAAAAATCTGAAAGTCATAACTCGACTGAGTGTTTACTCTCTCTCAGGTCTGGTCATGATCTGGAGTACGGATACAGCAATAACGAGCTTCGGAGATATTTTGACTTTCGGGGATCTCTCGCTTGGCCTAATCGCTATTCCAGTGACATTGCTGTCGATAAACTGTGCAATCAACGCAGTCAACATGAGTGATGGGTTAGATGGTCTCGCCGCAGGCTTGGTTCTGGTAACACTTAGCGCTTTAATTTTTATTGGCTACAGTAAGGGCAATGAGTACGAAATACGCCTGTTATTCTTCATTTGCGTCTCCGTCACGGCTTTTTTTGTGCTTAATTTTCGCTTCCCTTGGGTCACACAAGCTTCAGTTTTTTTAGGGGACTCGGGCAGCGTATTTCTCGGTTTTATTATATCTTGGGCACTGATTACCCTCAGTCAAGGAGAACTTGCTGTCATATCACCGCCAGTCTCCTTATGGTTGTTTGCCGTACCTTTATTGGATATAACAAATGTTGTGGTAAAACGATTGATATCTGGAACCTCACCCACTCAATCTGACCGCAGACATCTGCATCACATTTTATTGCGCGCCGGATTTGGTGTACGCGCTACCGTACTCATACTCATCCTACTTGCAACGTTCTATGCGGTTATAGGTATTCTCTTTACCTTTTACAACACACCAGACTCGATCATTTTTTGGATTTTTATTGCTCTGGGTGCGACTACACTACACGCTGTAAATCTATTAGAAAAAAGATGCTCTGAATCAAGTCACATTTAATGGCTCTGCAGATTTATCTTTCAGCTCTCGCACATACCAGCGCAGGAAAACAATCAACACCGAAAGAAAACCACCAAGCAGCGTACCGATAACTACCATTAATTTCCGCCGGGGCTGTGCTATACGTTCGGGAACAACTGCGGGGTCTAAGGTTTGAAATGCATACTCATCCCGTACATCTGCCAGCATGACTGTTTTCATCTGGCTTTCAATGAGTTGAAAAACAACTTCTTTCATCTCAACCAAATTGGTTTTTTTCAATTGAGCCTGTAAAAACTCAATACTTTTTTGCGCCTCTACAAGATCTTTATTTTTTAAATATTCGTTAATCTCCTGAACAAGTAAACCCAACATCCGCTGCGCTTCAATTGGATCTTGCCAAAGTAGTGTCACAGTGACCAGGCCAGTACTTTCATCGGTTTTCACTTGAAGTAACGTCATGAAATATTCATACGCCTCAAGTGACGACGGTTTGGGTTTCTTCGGCGGGCTCACGTCGCGTACCCACAGTTTCTGATTTTCATCGTAAAGTTCAGGATCAGCAACCATTCTGCGCTGTTCTGGATCCCACTTCGAGCCCAGCAACGGCACTAATAATTCGTACTTTTCGATAAATTCAATAATAAACAATTTTGACGTGAAGCTTGCCATGGCGTTAACCGTAGGATTATTGGATTGTGAACGACTAATCCGGATACCCGCCAGACTCGCCAACCCCCCCAGATCTCCCAAAGCAGAAAGCCCCCCAGGTCCCTCAGAAACCGGCGCCAATAGCACTTCTGTCTGATAAAAATTTGAACGGGTCAAAGCAAAAACGATAGATGCAATTGCAAACAGTGTCGTAACCGCACAAACCAACCACTTTGCATTCCACAACAGCTGCCACATATCAATTAAACTAAGCTCGCGGTACTGCGTTTGGGTATTAATATCGGAATGTTCAACAGAGATAGATTCTGGGCGTTTCAAATTCTGTACCATGGGAATTGGTCACCGAAATATTGCGGAGAAAATTATTCAATTAAAGGCAAATTGCAGCTCTACAGGGGGCTTAGGAAGATCGGGGAATACACGCCAAACAAATCGCTTTGAAGGTATTATGAATACCAAAAGCGTTGCCACAATGATCAATATATAGATTCGGAGTGATTGATTTACAATATACCATTCTTCCACCGCACCTTTGTAAGGCGCGATAACAGTATCATAGAAGTCTTCTGACCGTTCTCCTGCCAACAATCGTTCTTCATCAGAAAATAAAATGGATCCGATCCCAGACAGACCGGGTCTGACTTTGACAATTGAACGCCTCGTCGACTCCGGGAATACATCAAAACACCGTTTTGATTGAGGCCGCGGTCCGACTACGCTCATATCCCCAACCAGAATATTCCAAAGTTGGGGTAATTCATTTAACTTACTCCTTCGAAGAAATTGTCCTACGGGAAGAATACGGGGGTCGTTCTGCAAGGTGACGGTACCAGTACCCATATTTGGACTGTTTTTTAACATGGTCGCAAATTTCAGCAATTTGAACATGTTTCCCTGCTTTCCAACCCGATCCTGCACAAAGAAGATTTCGCCCTCACCACTAAAACGCAGCACCAAAATGATCAGGACCATAATAGGTGCGAACAGTATCAAAGCTAAACAGGCCAAAGTTATATCGAGCAATCGAGTCATAAAATTACATCCTACCATCCAGATACTTACCCTTCTCCTGATGAGCAAAACTGGGTAGTACCCGATCAAATGCATCAACTATATCTGCTTTAGTCCAAGTAGAGCCGGCCTTTATGGATTCGACATCACGAATAAACTGGTTTAGCGCTTCAAGGTTCACCATGGGCGAATTACGGATTACACCAATATCGGCAAAGCGATTGTCATCAACATCTTCTTCATCGGTATAGAAAACCTCAAAGTCTTTCTCACCCGTTGTATCACTTGCAAAAAAATAACAGGGCCATTTTTTGTCTGAGATCAACTCACCTGCACGCTCCCGAGCTTCATCTTCCGATTGGCAGTGTACTGGTTCATAACCGAGACTAATAAGATACCGCTCGGCAATATCGGAAAATCTCGTCAACTTCAATTCATCAGTTAATTTTGGGAAAAAATTGTCTCTGTTTTCACCCAAGAGACATGACAACAAACACAACTGACCCGACTCTTCCGGAGTAATAAAGTAACGACGTACGTCGTGGGGCGCTGATATTGGTTGATGTTTCAAAAAACGTTGATTAAAGCCATGTAGCAGTGAGCCATCAGAGAATGCAACATTAGCAAAGCGGGCCATGGATACTGGCAGTGTTGGACTCACACCAAGCATAAACATTTCCATAATACGCTTGCTCGCCCCCATCATATTCACAGGATCCGCCGCTTTATCGGTCGATACACTGAAGTATTTCCGTGCGTTTTGAACCACAGGGTGTTGTAGCAACTGAGCTGTGTTTAATACATTCACATCCAACATACGCATCAATGTGAACGGATCTTTTTCGCTACGTACATGCTTTAAAGCCGAAAGATTCAGTACGTAGTCGTATTGTTGCTCACGCTCCAGAAATGTTTGAAATGAGCGCTCTCCAACATCAAGGACAAATGTGGCAAACTCTCCCTGAATATAACCCAACGTACTGCGAATATCTCGGACCAGTTCCACCATGTTATTTTCATTAATGTCCACCACATGCAACGCTTTAGGATTACGCTTGAATATCTCCCGGGACACCGCCTGACCAATCGTACCAGCACCACCTATAACCAAAAACCGCCCCTGCTCAACTCGGCTTTTTAATATTGCTTCATGGCTTGCAATATCTGATACGAATAGCGGTTGGGTTCTACCTACGAGCGACAATACGTCCAAATTTAAATCCTTGCAGTTTTAATCTGTTAAAAAAGTCTAGTTGTTTTTAATTGAGTTGCGAACAGAATTGCGGAATTGCCTAATATTGTATTGTGTAGGCAATGACCGGTATGTTTCAGAGCCAATCAGGCTCACTAAGAAGGCCATCAAGAATAGTCTGTTGTTACTAATGTAATCTCCTGCAGCAAGAGCATTTAAAAGCATAAAACAATAAGCAACTGCAAACGCAGCGGGAAATACAGAGAGATCTCCCACCAAAAGCCTCTGCAAAAATCGCTGACCTTTGACGTTAAGCAAGTCTTGATGTCTTTTACTTAAAAACCAAACCCAATGAACCGCAAATACGACTCCCGAGATCAATATGATTGACAACAAAAGAGCTCCAACAATACCGTTCTCGCTCATTGCTTCCAGAAAAATGTTATGTGGATAAACTCTGTTTTCCTCCTGAAAGTGGTGATCTAATGAAGCAAATCCACCTGTACCGATACCAATCAAAGGAGCACTCTGAAAAGCTTCATACGCCAATTGAAAGGACTCTTGCCGAACAGGATCAAATGACCCGGTTTGGGTTGCAACATAGATCATACCTTTTATGCGCTTAATACTACTGAGCTCTCGGAAATCCAAAACCGAGTTCAATATTGCAAAAGTAAACATGCTGACTGAAAAGACAACCAGTACCGTTCTGAAAAACTTCCCAGAAAAAAATCGAAATAAAATTAAAGTAAATAAAGTTAGAACGCAGCCAACAACGGCTGACTTCGTGCCTGTCATTACGATTACTGACAACAGAATCATGAGCGTAACAAACAGAAGCCACTGCAGCAATATACTTGAACGTTCATAAAACATTCGACAAAGAATAATACAAAATCCAATTCCCATTACTTGGGCGATCGCTCGCACCCCGGAAGAATCCGTTCTAACGCGCATTGCACTATTCACAAATTCACCAAATATGGCAAAGTTACAGACAGAGAAAAATAGCCCTATCGCAATTGCAAACACCAGTATATAAAGACGCTCCAATGACATTCCCAAGTAACATAACACCCAAATAGGTATCAAAATCTGAACTCCAAACATTAGCGATTTAAATGTCGAGTACAGTTCAGATGGAGTGTAGAAGTGACCAACTAATAACCATATGTAAAATATTGAGATCAACAAAACAAAAAGTAGGGGGATAACGGTTTGGTTTTTAATTGGCGGCACGAGTAAGAGTGCGAAACACAAGGTCACAATTTTTGCACCAGATGCTGCACCGGATGGCAATACATCCCATGGCACTGCCGTCGGAACAAGATATAGAATATAAAGTAAAAACAGGGTCAAGTTTGGCACTGAACGCATCGAAGGCGTTGTGCGCCCAACAAGATAGGTGTCCGGCATGGGTAAAACAAACTCAATATAGGTGCATTTCCGTGATCAAACAGCTACCAAATACGCAATATGGATTCCTTACTCTAATCACCTGTTGACGCAATTGCTAAGTATAGCTAACGTTTTCAGAGTGGTAATCCGGTTCTGCATTCCCGAATGAAGAACAAAGTATTTTCAGGCAAAAATTGAATCAAAGCTCCAAGCCCACTTAAATCTACCAATCCTTTTAGAGATATTGGATGACAAAACTTTTAGTAATCGGACCACTACCTATTTCTGGTGACAAAGTAGGTGGTACGAAAGTTAATTTCTCCAACTTTATCCAGTGGCTCGATAATAAACCACAATTCGAAACCCTTGTAATCAATACTTCCCGCCCATTGTTGAAAAAAGCGACATTTCAACGTCATATTGTCAATCGGGTATACGGCATTAATATAATCTCTAAAATCGCCTTGTTTGCCCAAAAATCCGATTTCATTGTATTGAATGTATCTGTCAATGGCTTAACAACACTATTCCCTAAAGTCTACAGGATCAGCAAATTTTTCAAAAAGCCCTTGATAGTAAGAGTGTTCGGAGGTGATTTCGATACTTACATTGAAGATAGATTATCGTCAGAGCGTCGAATCAAATTACTACAAATGCTTCAGCAACTACCCGTAGTATTTCTCCAAACCAGGTCTTTGTGCAAAAGAGCAGGTTCGCTATTGAGCAACATCGAACAGTTGTCTAACTCTCGGGACATACAGCGCACAGCAAGACCACTTCCTGAACAGTTAAACCGATTTTTATTTTTTTCTGAGGTAAAACCATCAAAAGGTATTTTTGAAGCACTCAAAGCGAGCGATACCTTGCCCTCAAATTGCCGGCTCGATATCTATGGCCAATTAAATATCAACTCCTCCATATTCGACAATCATTCCAAGGCATATTACTGTGGTATTGTCCCCTCGACCCGAACAGCATCCATAATGAGCGAATACGATGCATTAATTTTCCCGAGCTACTTCTCCGGCGAAGGAATACCTGGAACAATTCTTGAGGCGCTTCAGGTTGGACTGCCAGTAATTGCTACAAACTGGCGAGACATACCGGAAGTAGTGAGCCATGAAATTAATGGCTTGATTGTTCCTCCTAAGGATTGGAAAGCGCTCAGCACAGCGATGAACAAACTTGTAAAGGATCGAGTACTTTACAAAAACCTTGTAACGGGTGCATTAAGATCAGGCGACGAATATAGGAGCGAAAAATGTTTCTCACCGCTAATCCATCGACTGTCCTCTATTCAGTCAAACTATAATTAGGAACATTAGTCTATGTGTGGAATTGTCGGTGTATTGGGACCTGGAGCTTCAAAATACACAAAACACGTTCGTGATATGGCCCAATTAATTGTACACCGCGGTCCAGATGCTGAAGGTTTTTGGTCTTCACCCACATCAAATGCAGTGCTTGGATTCCGCCGTCTTGCCATCATTGATAGGACATCCAAAGCAAACCAACCAATGCATGGTTTTAAAGCACCTCACATCACGATTGTATTTAACGGCGAAATTTACAATCACCGCCGACTTAGGCAACGGTTGATAGCAGAAGGACGGCAATTCAGAACAAATCATTCAGACACAGAGGTGATTCTAGAAGGTTACCAACACTGGGGTATAGACACATTACTTAATGAACTAAACGGTATGTTTGCCTTTGTGATCGTCGACAGACAAAAACAAAAAGCATACTTGGCCCGTGACAGACTAGGCCTTAAACCGTTGTACTACAACGTAAGTGCACCATACCTGGCATTTTCATCCGAAATAAAAGCGTTCAATTCATGGCCGCAACACACAGCCAAAGTAAATCTAAACGCATTTTGTGACTACTTATCCTTTCGCTCAGTCATGGCGCCCAACACTATGTTTGAAAAAATCAAGAAATTGGAGCCTGGGGGGTTAATACAATTTGAACTGAATACCGGACAATTTCAAGGGTCACGTTGGTGGGACCCTCTGTCGCATGCGGCCACTCAGCCGAAAAGCTTTCAAGCCGCTGTCGACCAGTTTGCTGAGTACCAGTATGATGCTCTCACACTCCAATTAGGAAGCGACACTCCAGTTGGTCTTTTTTTATCTGGTGGCGTCGACTCCGCATTACTTTTAAAAACGGCAAGTGATCAACACCAGAAACTATCAACCTTTACAGCCCACTACCCGGAACACTCCAATTACAATGAACATCTTCAAGCTCAGAATCTCGCGAGCGATTTTGGCACCAAACACTACCAAACACCGATCTCGAGAGAGGATTATTTAAGAGCACAACTTGCAGTTTGCTACCACCAAGATGAACCTATAGCCGCACCAATTTGTACTTCTATTTACTATCTCTGTAAAACAGCAAAGCAAGCAGGCGTTCCTGTGCTGTTATCTGGTGAGGGAAGTGATGAAGCATACTTTGGATATCAAAACTGGTTAACTATACGCAAGGCGTTAGCATTCCAATATCATTTCCCTAAGTTGACCCGAATCCTCGCCGGCTGTATTAGTCCATTCTTGCGCTCACACTACCCGTACTCACCTTTTCCTGAATTTGCCAACCGCGCTAAACAAAACGAATTACTATTTTGGAGCGGAGCGATCGACTTCCCGGAATTCTGCAAGAATAAATTATTTGGCCCAGTGGTGCTGAACGAACTACAGCATTCAGATACCTTTGAACGCGTAATCAAGCCACTAAGAGCTGACTTTGAGCAATATCGTTCACCATCAGACTATAGTAGCTGGATGAGCTACACGGATATTAGATTTAGATTGCCTGAACTTATGCTAATGCGATTAGACAAAATGGGGATGGCATTTTCAGTCGAGGCGCGAGCACCACTAATCGATCACCGGATGGTAGAATTAGCCATGAGCTTGCCAGAAAGCTGGATGCAACACAGAGGCACGAAACCACTAATAAAAGAAACTGCGGGACGTCACTTGGACCACAGAATTGTGCACCAACAAAAGCGGGGCTTTGCGGCACCGGTTCGGGAGTGGCGCGAGGACTTCTCAACTCTGTTATCAACGCTCACTATTTTTGCGAAACGCACAGGACTTCTAAATCCTGAGGCCGTTGCAAAAATCATCAATTCCCCAGGAAATCGGCTGTATTTTAATTTAGTCAACTTTATGTACTGGTACATCATCTTTATAGAGAATGTTTTACCAGAACATTTTAGTGATGAAATGATTTCCGGAGCCGTGTCATTTTCCTCTGGATTAAATCTCGAAATAGCCTAACGACTGATTCCAGTTACATATACATGGAACGCCACAAACACAAGTTCAAAAGTTTATTGAGCAGAAACCCGTGATCTCGTGTACCGGATTGATTTTCGGCCAGCAATTTCTCCAGTTGCCCTCGTTCGAACCAACCGGATTGCAAGTTTTCAGAATCGAGTAGAACAGCTTTTACAAATCCTGACATCGGCCCTCGCAACCACTGTTTAAAGGGAACTTCAAATCCTTGTTTTGGCGCATCAAGAATACTGTCTGGTACAGTGCCTCTTAGTGCAGCCCGAAGTATTCTCTTTTTTTCCAGCCCTTTCACTTTAAAATTAGCTGGCAACGAGGCTGCATATGATGCTAGCGCATTATCCGCAAATGGAACCCTGACCTCTATTCCCTGAGCCATACTTGGCCGATCAACCTTCTCAAAATATACATTAGGTAGGATGATATTCAAATCAGTTAACATGGCTCGCTGAACCTCATCCACTGTTGCAGTATCGTACTGAGTACGATACTGCAACAGTGGATCATAGGATTTAAGTTGTTCCTGCACCCCCTCGGAAAATACCCGACAAGGTTCAGAGTCTAGCTGCTCCTGACACATTAACCGCCCGTATGATGCAGCCGGATCGGGATCACTAAAAGCATCAAATGTCCGCATTGCTCGCTGTAATTTCCCAGAAGTGAAAAGTATTCGCCATACGGGTGATAGGACAGGCCAAAAACGCCGAATAAGCGCAGCATACCGCATCCGGGCATATCGATGATAACCACCGAAAAGTTCATCACCCGCGTCTCCCTGCAGAATCACTTTGACATGTGGCTTTATTGCTTTGCAAATGAGATAAATGGGTAAATTCGCATTGTCACCGAAGGGTTGATCATGACACCTTACCAGCTCAATGAATGTATCTTCGAGATTTACAGACTTGATCGTAAATTCATGGTGGTCTGACCCGATAGCGCGCGCTAATTCACGAGCCCTTGGTAGCTCGCTCTTGGCGGAGAAGTCAAAATCAGCGGAAAAGGTCTGCAGTTTACCGTTGTAATATTTTGCCGCAATTGCCGCGATTGCAGAGGAGTCAATGCCGCCACTCAGCATGACACCAACAGGGACATCAGCTACCAGGTTTTTTCGTACAGCGTCATCGAGCAACGCGGCAACCTGTGTTGTAGCCCCCTGATAATTATCCGTAACTGTCTGGTATACAGATAAGTCAGCAAACCGAGTTAGACTCGCAGAAGTTGCAGAAAACGTTAAACAGTGCCCAGGTAGCAGAGTATGGATATCATCATAAAATGTGCGCTCTCCAAGCGCAGCACCGTAATAAAGATATTCATGAAGTGCTTGAACATTCAAATTGATCGATAAACGGCGAGTTGCCAACAACGCCTTCAGTTCAGAGCCAAATAGGAGCTGCCGCTCACCAACAGCATAATAAACGGGCTTCACACCGAATCGATCACGGACGAGACACATTTCCTCTTTGTCCGTATCCCAAATCGCGAAAGCAAACATGCCCTCCAGTTTTGCAAAAGATGCCACCCCCCAGTACTGGTAGGCTTTCAGAACAACTTCAGTATCCGTATTTGAATAGAATCGCGCACCCTGAACAAGCAACGCCTCCTTCAAGTCTTGATAGTTATAGATTTCACCGTTAAAAACAATAACTAACCGACCCGATTCGTCTACCATCGGTTGATGGCCATGCTCAGAGAGATCCAGAATGCTCAAGCGCCGGTGCCCAAGCCCGGCGGGTCCCTTGATATAAATACCTTCATCATCAGGTCCTCGATGCTGAAGAGTGTCATTCATACACCGAATTTCATGCTGCGTCGGTGGCGAGACAAAGTCTAGTATTCCAGCTATCCCACACATGGATCATTCGCTCTCCAGCTTTGCCAACATGTCACGAGCCGTAACCTCGGCCAATGCATCCCAAGTATAGCCGGACTCAATAAAAGAACGGGCCGACTCAGCATTGGTATCGAATTCCTCTGGTGTTCGCAACAGAGCATAAATCAACTTCTCAGCATAATCTTCGGGATTATCGGCCTCTGCAAAGATCACTGCTTGGCAAGGTTTGAAAATAGCCATTGATGCAAGATTACTGGTCACCACGGTGCTACCACTACCCAAGTAAGTGAACATTTTAATGGGGGAAGTTCCTACATGTTTCATTATCCCGGATTCATCAAAGGCTGCAACACGGGGGCAGGTTAACACCTTACACTGATGTAGGAAGTGCTGAATTTGGTCTGGTTCAATGTACCCACTAAACTGCACAGCATGTTGAATTCCAAGACGTGCTACTTCATCTCGATAAAACGACTCTAGTTTACCCCTTCCAGCAATATAGAAACGAGCCATCGGTACCTTTTCCAACACGAAAGGCATTGCCCTGATAATCGTTTCAACCCCCTGCCAAGGCTCAAATGACCCCATAAAGCCAATCACAGGTTCATTTTTTCTGGGGTGGTGTACCGTAAAAGCACGACTTTCTTGAATTACACGTTGCTCACAGCCATTCGGGACTACGGTGAACAAATCCGATACCACCCCAGCTCGCTGACTCAAGTAATTTTTGATTTCTGGTGTAACTGCAAAACACCCGGTTGAGCGTCGGATTAACCAGTTCTCAAGCGCGACAGCTATCGGAACCAACCAACGATGATTGGCCTCCATTTCAATCAAAGTATTGAATTCAACAAAAAACGGTATTTTATGCCAAGCTGCGTACAATCCCGGAATCACATAGCTACGTCCGGCCCGAATATAAAAAGTATCCGGGCGACTTTTACGATTACGCAACAGCATCCAAGTACGCCATTGTTCCAGCAATTGATAGGGTAAGGACGCCCTTTTTTTTAGAACTTTTGTATGGTTTACCGATAAGTCTAAATGCGCCTCTGGATTTGCCGCTGCACTGATTAATTCAACATCCCAACCCAGCTTCTGAAATCCATGCACAATTCCTAATACGTGGTTCTTGCATCCCCCTTGTGCTCTATCCAAATCAATGGATGTTAAATATACGAGCTTCATATGCCTCCACTTTCATTCCAGCTTGAGGTTTTACTACAGAGGGGTGTTCATCTGTGCGATAAAGCTCAATTGAACGCAACTCATCACCTTCAGTTGTTTCTTTCAAATATAAAGTCAAGGTCACCATATCACCCTCAATGATATTAAAACGAACCCGTTGCGGCCCCGGGGAATAAGAGCTCCAAGAGCGCAAATTAAATAACTGGGATCCGAATGAATCCTTTACTTCAACAACTAGAGATTGTTTCATGTCAAAATCAATGCGAAGCTCGTAAGCTCCCGGATTCGCGAGCGGAGCCGGGAGAATCGCTAGCCCGGGTGGAGTTGAGCCTTGCTTTAACCAGTTCGACAGTGTTTCCGGCTTCAGCGAATGAACTTTTTCGATGGTAGGAAAATACTTTTGCCGGCGTTCAAAAGCCTGAAACCCCTTCTGCTGATATACTAAACTTGAAACCTCCAGTGCAAAAAAATGGCGGGCCCCCGAGGTTGACAATAATACATCCCACTCAACATTGGTCTGATAAATAACACGCTCAACATTCAGCAAAACCGCTGCATCAAATGCCTGTGCTGGATTAACGGCATTCAGCAACGGCATTACACCAGGGGCTAACCAATAAGAACGTACAGGACTACTAATAAAAGGCACAATAGGCATGTAATCCAACAGCGTGTATCCGTCTGAGACGGGCTCTACCTGGATATACTCCAACAGAGGAGACGAAATCGAGTTGGATCGCATTTTTTCCAGATCACGAGTCCATATTTTGTCATCGACCAAGTTGGAAATTAAGTGACGGTTGAACGGCTTTTCGGTGGGTACAGTCGCTGTCCACAGGAGTAGGGCCAAAGGCAAAAGAACGAGCGAACATGCCAACTTCAAAACTAAGTGGCGAGCGAGCCGTATTTCTGTCAATTTTGGCCATAACCACCCAATCATAATGACGATGCTAAATACCAAAAGTGGTGTAATCCCCACCCGATAACGAGTCGACCGGACTAACAGTTCTTGACCTGATAAATACACTATCAAGAGTAAATCCGACAAAATAACAGCCAACATGAATATAGTAGCAAAACTCGCTACGACCTGAATTCTGCATGAACGTGGCCAATACCGCCACTCTTTCATAAATTTGGGGAATGCCAGCAGCAATACGACAAACGTACCAAACCACACGAGGGCACCCGCGGTCATCCGATAGAATGGCTGATAAGCCAGTGAAAGCGGCCCGGATTCAAAGGCACCACGCCAAGACTCACGTATTGGCAGCAATGCACTGGAAACAGGATTAGCCACATCCAATCCACCCACATTAACCAGGTTGGGATAACCGTAGGGAGCAAACATTATCACAGCACTAACGAGGCCCAAAATTACACTTTTCCATGGAAACGCAGCACGAAGATAAGCGGTGGCAAACATAAAAATAATCGGGATCACAGCTAGAACGAGATTAGTTCGATGAAACCCCATCACCAAACCCAAAGTCAGTGCGGCAACAATCCATGGAGCAGACCGCTGGCTATGATCCATATTTCGTCGGTAAGCATAAAGGCAACAATAGAAAACCGAAAACACTGCAAACGCATTTTCTGACGCAACTTTTCCAAGATAGGTCCAGTACAGAATCGAATAGGATCCTAAAAAAAGCACTCCAGCAAACCAGAAATTTAAACTCCGAAGACCTCTATCGCCCGATACCGACCCACACACCATTGCCAACGTCACCAGCAGAAACCAGACATGAGGCAACATGTCAAAGAAGCTGTAGCCCTCACCCAGAAACAAACGATTAAATACCAGCAACAATAAATATCTGGGGCCATGGAAAGCGTGAACAAATTGAAGTTCTGCATGGGTAGGCTCAAGAATGAGTTTTACCGGATCAATAATACCCTGTGCATAAATTCGATCTGCCAGAAGCCGGTAGCAAATCGTATCCCAACCTTCTAGCAGCTGATCACTTGTTGCGAGTAAGATTAGAAACAAAGCCAATGCCGACAGACCTAATTTCAGAATCGAGCCAGGATATGTGCAGAATAATTCGCTAATGCCCTTTCTACCCCAAATCACTAAAAATAATGCCACACCAGACAAGACGATTTGCCAATTGAAATAGTTAGTGTCACCCGGATTGAGCAACAACCAAATTTCAAGTGTCCACGTTGCAGCCAGAGGCCCGACCCCCAGGGCAAAAGGAATGAGAATCGACTTGCTCGGCCGCCATTCCAGGCGGAGCAAGCACCCCATAAGAGCTAGCGGAAATATGATATAAGGAAGGACTAAGCCCAAAGACAACCCCTCTTACCAGTGGGCCAATTTACAGTACTATTGAAGATAGCTAACCCCAAGCGTTAGGCCAACAAATTCTGCCAATTTCTATTCCAACCTCATCTGATTTGGGTAAAATCATGATTTTAATCTAATATCAATAACAAAAATCCCTATAACATCGGATAAGTTAGTGCATCATAAGTTCGAATACCTGCCGCGCGCTCACTGTATTTGTGGCGCACTTGTGACAGATGATTCCGCGCAAATAACATGTCGCGACGGCCACACTCAATTCATGCCGTGTCGCAATTGCGGATCGTATATTCAATCACCCATTATTTCCGGGACCTCAGCAAAGCACTGGTATAACAGTGCTGCTTATCATGGATCAGCTCATGAAACAGACAGTATCTATTTGAAGTACTCATCCGGAGAGGCCAGCCGACGATCGGAAACACGCTACCGCTATAAAACTGATATTGCCCCGCGCCTGAAAAAAAACACACCGGCAAATATTCTCGAGGTTGGTGCAGCAACTGGAAGCTTACTGTCGGTGTGTAGGGAGCATGGTCACCAGGTAACCGGTCTGGATTTATCAGATCCATTTATACAACAAGCCAAAGAGCAAAATAATATCCATATTGATAAAATGGATTTCCTGGACTATCCAAGCGCGCCAGAAACGTTTGATATGATCATCATGCTGGGTACTATCTCCAATCTGCACAATCTTGATCAACACCTCAACAAAGCTCATAACATACTGACTCCTTCCGGGCTCCTGTACTTCAATCTACCTGTGGCCAATTCGGCAATAGCAACATTGTATGGTCGTCACTACTGGATGTTCACCCCCAGCGTAGCTCAATTCATGAGCCGAGCTGGCTACCGAACGTTACTCAAAAATCATGATTTCACAATCCTTTCAGAAGCTCTGGATCGCCAGAAACCGTCATATGCAAAGCTATTGGGTCACACAGGATTGCGACCACTTTATCGCATACTGAAAGCCCTGCGAATGGAATCAAAAAGTATCCCGATTTCCGTGCCCATTCCAGGAATCATACGTGTCGTTGCTCAAAAGGAGTCTCGCACTCTAGATTAACTGGTTCAAAGGACAAGTACCCAATGACCACATCCGAACAAATGCCAGCCAGACTTGATCTGTCAATCATCATTCCTGTATATAATGAATCATCGGGAGTCATATCCTGCTGGAAAGCAATTACCGAGACCCTTTCAAAATCCTCCATAAATTATGAAATCATCTTTGTTGACGACGGAAGTGAAGATGACTCTCTCAACAGGTTATTGAGCATAAATGATAATAAGGTTCATGTATTGAAATTGACTCACAATGTGGGTCAACAACGTGCCATGTTCACTGCTCTGGGACATTGTCGAGGTGCCACTGTAATCACCTACGATTCTGATTTGCAGTTTGCCCCGGAATGTATATTAGAACTACACCAACAAATCAGTTCCGGATATGATATTGCCGGTGGAATTCGTATAGCCCGAAAAGACGGCTTCTGGCAAAACAGGCTCCCTTCGATGATCGGCCAGTACTTGATCAACAAAGCGCTCGGTATTCGCCAACAAGATTTTGGTGCAGTCAAAGCCTATAGTTTTGCTCTCGTACAACGAATTATTCGTACGGCACGAGAACCCATTATTATTCCTGCAACTGCTTATGTAATTTCTCGCAACTTTATCGAAATCCCGGTTCAACATCAGGAGCGGAAGGAAGGGGTATCAAAATGGAGCACATTGAAGCGAATGGAGCTCTATTTCGATATTTATACACTCTACGCTGACCGGCCTTTTGCCTGGATTATGCTTATCGGCTTCGGCTGTTTCTTTCTTGGCGTTTTGCTTGGCTTTGGAATTTTATTATACAAGCTCTTTGTTCAACCACATTTTTCGGGTGTAATTATCTTCTTTGATGTCTTCCTGCTGATATTCGGCCTGCACTTTGTTTCACTGTCATTAATTGGTGAGTTTGTGGTCCGAATCCATCGAAAACGTGAGCAACATGAGACTAACCTCATCGAAACACACTACACAGGATCACGACTCACCGAAACTGCACCCTAAATAAACTTTACACCTTTGAAAACTTCAATATATGGATCGGAAAATTGGCATATTACAACCAGGTTATCTTCCTTGGAGCGGCTACTTTGATTTGCTCAGTGTGTCTGACCATTTCATACTTTACGATGATGTCCAATTCACCAAAAACGACTGGCGCAACCGAAATCGCTTGCTTCAGCGAGATGTTCCAGTTTGGATCAGCGTCCCCGTGCTTCACAAAAACAGGCTGAATAATACAATCCGCAACACACAAATTGCAGATTCCAGTCTATGGCGCAGAAAACACCTAGCCAAGATCAGGTCTTTGTATGGGAAAGCACCCTATTTTTCCTGGCTTTACCCAGAGTTGGAGCGATATTTAAACCAGGACTATCGATGGTTAATTGACCTATGCTGGGATGGCCACCAATGCTTAGGCTCTCTACTGCAAATATCAACACCAGTAGCCTTCTCCAGCGAGCTTGGTTTTAAAGGTTTGGGAAAAACAGAACGCCTCGTGGCACTGTGCGATGAACTGAAAGGTAATCACTATATTGCCACCAATGCCTCTGCAAATTACCTGGACCCTGAGTTGTTCGAACAGGCAAAGATCAAATTGAGCTATCAAAATTATGACCCAAAAGAATACTCACAAACACTGATGAATGATACTGTACCTGCACAACGCACTCATATCAGTCATCTCTCAGTCGTCGATCTTATGATGTTCGCTGGGCCAGAAGCAAAACAGATAATCTCCCACACGCCATTGTTCATGCGGTACACATCAACGAAGAAGAGTAAAAACTAAGCTCATGACTCAATACCAAAGCAGTCAAACCTGAACATGCATGACAATCAAGATTCAAACCAAACTCCTTTTATATTCATTGCAGGCTGTCCTCGGTCAGGCACTTACTTATTGGCTTCAATTCTGCGTCAGTACTTTGATATTGCCATACCAGTTGAGACACACTTTATTCCACTTTTTTATCGTTATAAAAACTTGTTTGGAAATCTCCAGCTCATAGCAAATCGACGACGCTTGCTGACCTGTATTTTTGAATTTCTCGAATTATTTACCGAGCATGCAGAGAAAGAACGAAATCGAAGAAAAATACGCCAGTACAGTATTCTGTCGGTGCAGCCTTATTTCGAACAGATTGTTGCGCAAAGCACCAGTTACAACGACATTGTGTCCTTGATGTTTCTGTATTACGCAAGAGCACAGGGTAAAGTCGTTGTTGGAGATAAAAGTGCCATATTCCACGCTGTCAGTCCTGAGACCCTCTGCGCCTCAGTAAATTTGCCAGTCAAGATCATTCATTTAATACGAGATGGGCGCGATGTCGCTCTTTCCTGGATGCAAATGTGGTCCGGGCCACCTTCCATCCCGTATGCGGCCATATCTTGGGCAAAACACATATCCGTGAATCATCATTGGGGGAAAAAACACCAGCACAACTACTTCGAGGTGCGATATGAAGACCTCATCCAAAATCCAGAGACAACAATCGCTCAACTTGGCGAATTTCTCGGTCTCCAGGCCAATTCAATTGATGCGTTGCAGCTTGGGGACGAACAAACAGCATTAATATCTAATTCAACCACGCATGCTAGATTAAATGGTCCGTTGCACACGGATAGTATTGAAAAATGGCGGAACAAACTCCGCCCACGGGATATAAATTACTTCAACCGAACACAGGGGAATCTTCTTACTCTGTACGGCTATAGCGTAGATCAGGTTCAGACATCATCAGAGATCAAATTTGCAACAGTCCGTGACGGCTTCCGTACGACCAGCGCGCGGCTCATCGCACATTTTTCTCCTCACCAAATTCGGATCAAGATTAAATTTTTGTTACCGCTTTGGCTCTATTTACGATATACATTGAAAAAGGTTCTTACCCGCTAAGGCTGCAAGCTAACCAAATGTTCCAGCAACTCAGGATAGAGTTTACGGTGGTATCCCTCATCAAATACATTGTTGTGCCACAGTAGCACTAATTCACCATTATAAGTCTTCACTTTATCAATCATATCAAGACACAGCTTTCTGGCTTGTGCATAGTCGAGATTTAAATAACGATTGTTGTGCAAAGTGCCATCCATGATGGATAACGGATGTATCCGAACTCCACTCTGCTTGAACTCAAAAGGGTTGAATCCGAAAAACGGTCTGCAGGTTCCCGCTCGATAGCCAATCACATCAGCATAGGCCAATGAGCTATCCTGTAGAATACCGATAGATTCCAAACATTGGATCCCCCCCATACCTCGCCACCGTAAATAGTGGTGACGATGCAAAATCACAGGACTTTGAAGTAAGCCCTCCAACTGCTGCTTTTCTGACTTCAACCGCTCGGGCTGGTCCGCACTGGCGTAACTGGAATGCAGACCAGACAATGCGCCATACCGTTTGACCAAAGCGATTACAGCTAAAGCTTCTTTTGAGCGGATTTCATAATGGAGATCATTGGGTCGGAGACCTCCAGCCATAAAATAATAAATGGCCTTGGCCTCAAAAGAACAACGCTGAATACATGCTTGATCAAGCTGTGCCATCCATTCAAAATGATCAAAAGGGTCTTTCAGATGACCCAGCCAGACTTGAATCGCTCGCCAGGGCTCAGAAATCGAGGCGCTTTTCAAGCCACGAAATATCGCTCTCGCTACCTGAAGCCACGAGCCATATTTAAACAAATGGTCTACATCATGACTCAATACCACATTAAACTTACGCTGATCCTGAATTCGGAGCCCAGCCAGATTAAACCATTTCATGAGCAGAATGCGATATTCATCCACGATAGGGCGACGCAAAATACCCGCTTTCAGTGCAAACGACTGCTGTCCGGTAAAACGCCCATGTTTATCCCGGTTCACATCCAGCATTTCCTCATAGCCTGTCAGCATAAAATAGGCAGAAGCAACAATATCACCATGAATACACAATAAATTTCCATGCCAGGAAATCACTGGTTTTCCATATAAAAGAGGAGTACCGTCAATGCTTTCCAGAGGTAAGCGAGGAAGACTTTCAAACTTCCCATATTGACTGAAAAAATCGCTAGGTATGATGCATAGAATTGCGTGTACCGGGGCACATTCCGGTGTGCCGTAATAAATTAATGGCATGACATCGGAATCAGCGTCCGTATCTGCCAACAACGTCTGGAGTACATAATGCACGCAGGCATTTTGATGCTCATCCGTTAGCATGACTCCCCCTCAAACAACTGGTATCCTAGCACTACAAATCATAGCCCAGCCATGTTGCCACCGAACCGGCTGTTTTCTGGAAATAGTCGCGTTGGCTCTGGCTTAGTTTGTCCTCCCAGGTATCAGGCTGTTTTAACTTGGTTGAAAATCGCATTCTGCTGTCATTTCCCAATACGTGGTAGGCCGGTAACGCTATATCATCAGACCATTCTTGTGGTTCGACTCCCAGAAAACCAAACAATCGATTCAGGGTTACTGCCGGAGACGCGCACAAATCTTCATACTTCACGATTTCAAACGGTATATTCATCCGTTGGGTGACTCGTATTGCCGTGGCAACGAACCGGGTCCAGGACAACACCGCATTTTCGAAGCTTTGCTTGTTCCGTTTTACATTAGACCAACCGACAGCTCTGCCATCACGAACCAACAAAATTGGCCTAACCTCCAACCCATTGGCGCTGTTCAGGTTCTCACACCGAATGGGTGCTTTGGACGAGTCGACAAATACACTCGCATTCTCGATTGCTAATGCAGCCTGCATCATCCGTACATTTTGTTCATGAACGCGATTAAGCATGTTTGCAGTGGGGGGGAAAATACGTAATGCGGCGTGACGTATGCGTTCCGCTACATCGGAGCGGAGCGAGGCGTTCATAACACGATACATCATCTGGTTACGAGTCCAGTAATAGCGAACTCCCAAGTCTGGAAAAGCCTTCTCTTCACCATCCACGGCCATACGCTTGGACAACGCTTGCCACCATGCACAATCCACAACCGGTGTACCACATGAACAAATGTATTCTCTGGCGCGATCCGCGTTGAAAAGCCACCAATCCGACCCTCCATGCGCTTCACCAGTGGTGGCAATTTGCGAATGAGCCCCCAACATCATTGCCAATAGGGTCGAGCCTGAATAGGCTGATGACATAATGTAACCAACTTTAACTTTCACCCGGTTAATCCTTTCCATTCAACTTAAATGCCTTCAATTAGCCTAAGTTTTTTCAGGTTTTTCGAGCGCAATCAGCATATGATAGGCTGAGGTAGCGTACAGCCATTTCAGCCAGGAAGGCCGCTTTCGCCAGGGCTCAGGCGCAGACCCATCACGCTTTCCGGAGCCAAAAATAGACTGGCGAAGTTTTCGGTATACACGTCGCAACAAGCGAGGCAACCAAAGCAATTCATATCCATCCATATCCAAGACCCGAAATCCAACACGTCGGCTTTGAGTAACGTAAGTGTCCGCAGATTTAAACTTGACGTCACGAAGGTGGATCTCACCACCGAATTTTCGATTCAAGCGCCGCTCCCAGGTAAATGGCGAGTGCACAGTATGAGCAGAGAATACGACCTTTCCACCAGGTTTTAGTATGCGATACAACTCTGCAAACCCCTCTGCTGGATCATCCAAATAGAGGATAACTCCCAGACAATAAATAAAATCTACTGAATTATCTGCAAGGCCAGTTTGAGAGATACTCGCTTTACGATAATTAAAGGTATTCCAGGTATTAAGTTCATCAAACAAATCAATGCCTTGTATTTTCTCATAGCCACGTTGGTGCCAATACATAGCGAGTTTGCCATCACCACAACCCGCATCAAGTATCACGCTCTTCTTGTCCTGCGGAATATACTGACCAATGTAACGTAACCTGGGATCATTGGAACGCTCCAAAAGCCGCCCATTTCGCGCCACATGCCGGGACAGATAGATGTCGCTAATTTCATGATGATCCATTACTGAGTCCCCTTCGCTTTATTGTTATCAAATGAGATTTAAGGCCGATGAACGCGGCAATACCAGTAGTCCGGTATGTAAGAAGTAGAATAACGAGGTAAACACACGTCACCATGATCATTCTCATCAAGATATGATCAATTTGTTTACAAAGTAACGATGCCCCGGCCGCAATCAGGGCACAAAATAGAATTTTAGACAATAACCGAAAATTGAAGCCCGAAAACATCCAGACTCCAAGTCGCCAACGCACCAATAGCAGATGCAAGGGGATTTCTACGCAATAGGATGCTATCAGTGTCCCATAAACCGCTCCCATGTATCCAAACTCAGGAATTAACACCCAGTTCAAACTCACACCCGCGATTACAGTAATCAGCAAGACCAATGGTAGAAACTGTGGGTTACCACCGGCAACCAAAAGGTTTCCATAGTTGGCCATTCTGCCGAATAACAACAATAAATACAGTTGAAAGGGCAATACGGCCTCTGCATATGCGGCGGTAAATAAAAACGGAATCACGTCATCCGCCAGCACTAGCCCCAGGATCATAATCGGAATCATAAATACAGCGACTTTCAAAAGCGCGGATTGCCACAAATGCACAAGATCCACCAGCCGGCCTTGTAGATAAAACTGCCTTAAGTCGACCAGTGTCACAGTCGCGACGGACCCTGTAATCATAGCCACAACAGGCAATTGCTGAGCACCAATCACAAAAACAGCAAACTCTTCTGGAGTCCCCATGGATGCTACAAACAACTTGTCTAATTGCACCTGAACCGCACCCAGAACGGCAGCGATTCCAACGGGTATTGCAAACTTTACCTGAGCGACCAGACTCTTATAGTTTGGCCAAAGTTGACCAGAGCAACTCCGATACATCAACCCGAGCGCCCAAGGCAAAACCAAAAATCCACTGATCGTCAAGCCTACAAGCGCCGCACTGGGTGTTTGCCAGTAACATGCCCCCAACAAAACCATAACCAAAGCAATGAATCGACTGACTACCGTAAACATGGGCACCTGCTGTACTTTATTCATTGCCGTAAGGCACGCTGGCAAGGCTAAAATAGGCAACGCTACAAGGGAATAAGGTGCGAGATAATTCAGCAGTGAGGCGAGTCCCGGATTATTAAACTGATCAGCCAGCAGTTTATTGCCACCAAGCAGTAAAAAAAGGCTGAATAACATTCCCATAAAGGTAAGAAGTATTAGGGTTTCACCTAACAATCCACGGGAGCGCACCGTTTCACCTGCCATGAAATAAAGTGGAGCCCGGTGCAAACCCAAAGCGAGAAAAGGTAAAACAAAGGTAAACGCGAGTACGGCTTGACTGAAAGAAGCGAAATCCTGTTTATCAAATACCCGGGTTAACACCACTACGCAAATCACACCAATTAGCGCATTTAAAAACTGCCCCAGCGCAAGGATTGCCGATTTAAGCGTCCTTGATATGATCATGCAACATTCGACTTGCGATCAATAACCGTTTGATAGTCATAGTATTCAATTTCGCGAACCGAACGACTCAAATCGGTATGACAGGACAAAGGCTGGCTTAAAGGGTCCCGGCGGAATGCCAGGAGAGAATGGGTCACGGCCAATTCCTCAGGAAGGTAATCTTTGAATCGTGCTGCCAACTTATGCTTGGCAATACGCTTAACATCCTCACGATCAATGTAACTTTTGATATGTCGGGCAGACAATCCCAGCATTTCAAACAAACGAATGAATTCACACTCTCGAAGGCGGTTTTGGGAGTTGAAGCGCCCGGAAATCAGCTTTGTAAAAGTAAAATCACTGTAGTATAAGTAATGAAGACGCCACAACGATTGATCAACATGGCGCAGAGCATTAGCATCAAATAGATCCAACTTGTGAAAGAAACTAATATCGCTTGAGAACCAATCCTTATTAAGCCTTTGTAAATTTGTGACTAATATTGACTCAGGAATCCGTTGCAAAACTGAATTACTATAGAAAATATCGATCTTGACTGAAGGACCATTAAACCGTTCCGGAGAACAGTCAGGTGCAATTAAGTAGTGGACGTTGAACGCTTTAAGCAGTTCAGAATTTGGCGCCTTATCAACATAGACTCGCTTGAGAACTGCAATCCGTTCATCATGAACTGCCGACTCACTCTCCGTTCCCAACAATTTGAGCATATCAGGATGCTCCAGACACTGCTGAATACTCTTCCGAAAATTTGGGTAGGACAAGTGCCCATGATGATCAAAAGTATATATTTCCCTGGCCCCGGCGAGATAAAACAGAATAATATCGATACCGTGCCAACCTGTACCCCATTCAAGGATGCACTTATTGCGGATGCGAACACCGCAGGTACTTTGCATTAGTTCAAGATTCTCGATACCCGACCGAATCCGTGCTTCGAAGTTTACACGGGATTCGATCGCCCCTCCTCTAATCAATCGGGTCAACTGTTCGTTCAACCTGAATCCGAGAGCTCCGGGTAAAAGTCCGATCAGATTTTGTAGTAAAACTTTTACCCGCCAATTACGAGCCAATTTTCGTATCAAACTAAATGTTCTCATATATGTAATAGGCCAAATAACCTAAACCCTCACCAATGCGCTCATTCAGAGCTTTATTCTAAATCATCATGTCAGTGCATTGTCTGGCTCTGGAACATATTCCCGCTCTTGCCATGCCTGTTTCAGGTCAAAAACCAACATACAGCCATCAGAGCCGACTACAGCTTGCCCGAAAGCATACAAGATAGCAGTGTGATTCACTCCCGATGGAAACAAGTATGTCCCATACTGAAAATACCGCATATGCCACCGATCTTTAGTAGCTTGATGCAAAATTTTCCATCGTTGACCATCTTTGCTGAAATAGATGTACACACGCTGCGAATGATTTACATCACTTGGCTCAACCACAGTGGCAAAGATATAAAAGTCGGCGCACACCGTACTGTAAAATACACTTCCAGGTAAGTCAGCCGTGTGTTTGCACAGACCTGTCGCCGGATCCAGCCATTGCGCGACATTATTATCAACTTCAGTGTCTGTGGGCAAAATAACTCCATCAGACAACGGTATCAAACTGACTGCCCTGGCACGCTGAGAACCGGTTAAAACCGGTTTCAGGTAAGCAAACGAATCCGTAGTCAAGTAGACCCCACTTTCATGATCCAGATCGCCAGTCAATACCCACAGTCCCCGGCGAAATGAATCCCAATAAACACCATGCACATGTCGCACTGCGCCATCAGGAAATGTGTGCACTACAGACCAAGTGTTTCCCTGATCCAGAGAACGAAATATATGGACAGACGTTCGCTCCGGGTTACTGAAGTACTCTCCAAAATATAACCTATTCCCTTCATCCACACATATATTGAGCGGTCTCGAGCCACGGACAAATCGATAGGTTTTCCGAAACTCCTGTTCTCCCTTGGCCCTGCAGTAGATCCCGCTCTTCAATACAGCGACCTGGCTACCATCCGGGAAAACATGAAAGTGATGAATACCTTCTCGAAACAATCGCGCCAGCAGCCTGAACTGCACTTTCAAACTGTGTTTAAAACCCGGACGTAACAAACCCTGTTTGACGTAGGTGGCACCACCGTCATCAGAGCAAAACAGTCTAAATCCTCGACTTGCCCAGAGACGGCCCGAGTCGTCCAGATGTAGGGGTCGAACTCCCCTTCTCTTTGCCATTTTCATACTTTACGACCTTGACGATTCGGTAAATCAGCTGCCCCATTGCAAAAATCACTGTCCACACCCGGATCTTACAATGCCCCCAGAAGGAAAGCCTGTCTTCTGTTGGGCTGTAGTTTCCCATTCCCATTACTTGACTACACAGTTTTTCAGTCAACACACATTGGTATGCAGTCAAGTTCTGACGCCATTTTTGGCTGTTTTCAGGGAGGAGTGGACCAAACGTTTCTTTTTTCCATTCCATTTCAGATTCGGAAACTAACTCACCACTAACCTTGGCATATCCAAGCATGCTTACATCATAACTCAGAGACAGAAACTGGCAGATGCGGTGAAGCGTATTGGCAGGGTCAGAGATAAGCGCCTCATACGAGCACTCATGGTAGTTTCCCGGCATCCTGTTTTTGCCGTCAGCAACGCCCATTTTAATTTGTACACTATTCGCAAACAGGTGCCACATTACCGGTTTTGATCTGGACCACGCGGCTTTACGTTTGGAAAGTAAGACATCTCTGGGGTCTCGATAAATATGAATCACTTTCGCATCCGGGAAAATACGCCAGATCAACATCATCCATTCCAGACACCGAGGGTCTTTATCACCAACCCATGGAATGAAGGTCTTTTCATCTGCCTTTCGCTTCTGTATGTAGGTCGATAGCAGGTAGCGATAGAACGCACTACCCGTAGCCTCTTTGCAAACGCCTTTTTCCAACTCAACTAAACTCAAATTCAGACGCTGAATTTTTTCATCTTGAGCCAATACTTCAACCAAACCGGATATTCCAAGTTGCTGACGCAATTGCCCATATTTACCATTTGCTACGTAGCGACGAAGGAAACTGGTTTCTGGAGGAAACATAATATCAGGATGAGCATGAAGCATACTTTGCAACAGGGATGTCCCTGAACGCCCTACACCCACAACAAACACGACATTGTTGAATTCTTCCTTTATCTCAGAATCTTCGTGTTTTGTATTCATTTATTGTGCTCTTAACAACTCGTCAATTGCGACATCAATTCGACCCGGAATCTGTACCGTATTACCGGTAACGACCGCATCTACCAGATCGAACTGACCAATCGCCGTAAGTATGACAGCGCCTGACGTAACCCAACCTCGGAGATGAATCGTTGATGCATGCTCAAACTCACCGTAGTGCCGGGAAAAACTCGCATCCGGGAAATGCTCACCTGCTTCCACCAAATGCTCCTGCACATCGGGTAATGAACAGAGCCAGGATAACGTCAACTCATCCTTGTGCACTGGAACACTATAAACACCTCGTTTTACGTTATGAGCCGGATACGCACCCAAATGCCAGGCCAAATCAATATTCACGGGTGAATCTGTCTGGACATAATCAATCACATAACAACCTTGATCCACCGGTAAACACCAGCGGTAATGATAGGTAAGCCGATCTTTTCGTGAATATCCAGAGTGATAGCCGCCAAACAACTCACCAGGCAGCCCCTTCTGTGCGATACCGTGCGCCCAGTCCAGAAACAGGAAAGGTCGATAAGGGTTCATTTGGCTTTGCATATCGATCTGGATGGTATTATGACCCGCCGTACCACGGTACCACTCATGAATCTTAGGATCGGCATAGCATCCTGATCCAGCATCTACCAGAACATTGTTGCCTTTCCACCAAAAATCAAAATGCAATTGATCAGCCTGTTGACCGTAGCGAGACAACACTGGACCACAACGCAAAACACCGGACCAATTTTGCCGACGGTGGAGCATCAATCCAGCCTTGCTGAAGCAGTGCAAGCCCGGTTGATCCGAGTGCGCCGAATTCAGCTGAACCTGACGATTACGATGACCGGACAGTCCCAACCAGATTAATGCTTCATCCCACGGGCCGGGTTCAAGTGCTGTGTTTTGATCCAGGATACGGTTAACTACCGCCAATATTGGTCTAAAATCAGCAAAATCCGTTTCGCACCATGGCACAAAGTAAGCACCATCATTTGGTCCCCAATTTGGTAATTCACCTTTTTTTCCAACCTGCATCACTGACAATAAAGCGCGAGACATCACCAGTCGGTTGTCA